>DYLZ01000014.1:21535-22999 GCA_020721775.1 Sulfurovum sp. | reverse complement strand
AAATGTTTTTTATAGAATTTTTTATTATTTTAATTTTTCTACACGAAATATACACAATTTATATGATATACTCACACTGTAAAAATACTAAAAAGGAATACAAAATGAAAAAACTTTCAACTCTAGCATTTGCAGCACTTCTTGGTCTTGCAATGACAACTTCAACAGTTTCTGCTGATCCTGCAAAAGGTCAAAAAATTTATTCTAAATTTTTTAAAGCAGGTTGCGGCATGACCGGTGCAAAATTTGCTAAGAAAAAAAATGGTGACGATTGGACAATGGCTTCTATGAAAGCAGAGCTTGGTAAATGCAAAAATGTTGATATGAGCAAAGCTACTAATGATCTTCTTGACTTCATGAAAGAGTATTCAAAAGATAGCGGTAACGTTCCATCTTGCTAAATCTCTCTTTACAGACGGTTTTCTTTCGTCTGTAAGGTTTCTTATTATTACTTTTTTAATTTTTTATTCTTTATATGTTGTGCAAATCGCTTAAAGTCTCCATTATCCATCTTTAAATTTTTTTTCAATATAATAATATATTATTTATATCAGAAGGAAAAAATATGAAAAGAATCGCATTGTCTATGGTTGTGGTCATGAGTATTGCAACACTAAATGCAAATGCTGCCACAAATGCTGAGTTAGAAGCCAAATTAAAAGCTTTGGAAGAGCAAATAGAAGAGTTAAAAGATGAACTCAAAAAAAATAAAAAAACATTAAGTGCCGTTAAAGTTCATGATGCATTTGATAATATAAAATGGAGTATGGATTTTAGAAATAGTATTGATTTTATAAATTATGATTATGATAAATACTCTTATACAGATTCGAGTGGTACTTCTCATGACTTATCCGGAACCAGTGCATCAAACGATGGACTGCTTACAAGCAGACTCTACCTCAATATGAAAGCGCAACCACATGAAAAACTAACATTTAACGGTCAGCTTGCAATGTATGGAATCTGGGGGGGTGAGCTTTATGCTGAAGATGGTGCATTGAAAACTTGGAATGGTTCATCAAAAGCTGATGATACGCTATTTAGACTTAGACAAGCGTATTTTGTATATTCTGATACGCTTGGTGAGGATGGATTGCCATACAACTTTAGTATAGGACGGAGACAATCAACAGATGGTTTCTTGGCAAATCATAGAGAGAACAAAAAAGATCCGGGATCGCCATTGGCACATATCACAAATATGGAAGTTGACGGTGTGATGTTTAAAGTAGATACCGAGAAGTATTTAACACCAGGTTCATACTTGAAGCTTGTTTATGGAAGAGCTCATAGTGGCGGAATAGAGACACTTTTTGATAGCGTTGGGGGCTATCAACCTTATGCACAAGCAGATGGCGATACTAATGAAAATGTTGATTATCTGGTTGCTCTTGCTAACTTGTATAATGATGGGCAATATAATTTAATGTTTGAAAATGCAACTATTTTTAACACCAAAGG
>DYLZ01000014.1:0-21435 GCA_020721775.1 Sulfurovum sp. | reverse complement strand
ATGATGGGCAATATAATTTAATGTTTGAAAATGCAACTATTTTTAACACCAAAGGGAAAAATACATCAACTGGTAAAACTGCTGTGGATGCTGGAACTGCAAATCTTGCGGCTCTTTCATTGCAAGTGGACGGTATTGGTAGTGGAATCAACGACTTTTTGGACAACACTACGGCGTTTGCATCTCTAGCAACAACTAGATATATGCCAAGCAGCGGTCATCAGCTTTTGGGCTCAACAGATAGCGAAACCGGCTATTCGTATTGGGTAGGAGCAACATTCCCTGATATGATGACTGAAAAAGGAAGATTTGGACTAGAATATAATCACGGTTCAAAATATTGGACTCCAATGACATGGTCTGAAGATACGGCAATTGGCTCTAAAGTGGCGGTTAGAGGTGATGCATTTGAGGCGTATTGGAACTTTAACCTATTTGGTATTGATAATCTAACCGGTCAAGCTAGATATACATACCTAATGCACGACTATACTCCAAGCATCAGATGTGCTGGATGGGTTACTCCAGCTGAAGTGGATATCAAGGCAAGTGATTTGAGATTTTTCATCCAATACTCTTACTAAGATCGTCAAATTCCCATTCTTGGGATTTGGCATATTCTTTACTGCAACAGTCTCTTTGCTAATCAACAAAATATACTAAAGTAACAAATATAATTATCTCCGGTATTCAAAAATGTAAAATTATTGTAGTATTGAAAGGAGAGTTTTATTTATGAGATTTATGGCTTTTATGCCCATTATAACCCTGCGGCGCTAATGGCTTCAGCTTGTGCATGGGCGATAAGCGGATCAATGATAAGCTTCAAGTTGCCGTTTTCCATAACATCGTCAAGCGCATATATGGTAAGACCTATACGGTGATCTGTGATGCGGTTTTGAGGATAGTTGTATGTTCGTATCTTTTCGCTTCTATCACCTGAGCCGACTTGAAGTTTTCTGGTATTTGCAGTTTCATCAAGCTGACTTTGCATAGCTTGCTCATATACTCTGGCTTTTAGAATTTTCATAGCCTTATCTCGATTTTTATGTTGAGATTTCTCGTCTTGGATGGCAACAACTATTCCTGTAGGAATATGCGTAAGCCTAACAGCTGAATCAGTTGTATTTACACACTGTCCGCCACACCCGCTTGAGCGATACACATCCATTCTTATTTCGTTTGGCTTTATATCCACTTCTACATCATCAACTTCAGGTATAACTGCTACTGTAATCGCAGAGGTATGTATGCGGCCTTGCGTTTCAGTATCAGGAACTCTTTGCACTCTGTGAGTGCCGGCTTCGTATTTTAGTTTTGAGTAAACACCGCTTCCTTTTATCTGAAAAATAAGCTCTTTATATCCCCCTGCGCTTCCCTCTGATGAGCTTATGATCTCCACTTTCCATTTTTGCTGTTCAGCATATCTGAGATACATTTTGAACATATCGGCAACAAAAAGCGCGCTTTCATCTCCGCCTGTTCCGGCACGAAGTTCGATGAAAATATCTTTATCGTCATTTTTGTCTTTCGGGATCATAAGAACTTTTATCTCTTCTTCAAGAGTGGCTATTTCATCTTCAAGAAGAGGCAGTTCTTCTTTAGCAAGCTCGCCAAGCTCAGGATCGCTTAAAAGTTCTTTATTTTCCGAAATAGATTCCGATACCGCAATGTATCTTTTTGCTTTTTGGACTATATCGTTAAGGTTTGATTGCTCGCGGCTGAGTTCGGTCATTCTTTTGATATCATTTGAAATGTCCGGAGAACTAAGCAGCTCTGTGATTTCGTTGTATCTATTTATGAATGGTAATAATTTATCTTGAAACATTGTTGTAAGTATTTTAAAGTTGTGGTAGTTAAAGAAACTGCTTACGCAGCTTCAACAGCGTTTACTTTTTTATGTAAACGGCTGATCTTTCTTGACGCGGTAGGTTTTTTAATAAAACCTTTGCTTACAAGTGAGTGGATTTGTTGATTTGCAATTTTAAATGCTTCAATAGCAGCTGCTTTGTCATTTTTTTCTACAGCTTCCAGAACAGCTTTTGTTATGTTTTTGATCCTAGTTCTATAGTATCTGTTTCTTTCTGTTTTAACCGCAGTTTGCAAAATTCTTTTTTTTGCTGATTTGTGATGTGCCATTTTTTTTCCTTAAAAATTTCTATTGTTTTTATGTATGTCTATACATCTGATTTAGACAAAAGTAGGCGAATTTTAGCCAAAATAACATTAAATAAAGTTTAATGATAAAATCAATATTTATAAGTAAATAGCGCTATTTTTAGATTTTTAATCAAATTTTGGTTACAATTTATTTATATAAAATATGATGGAGTTAAAATGTCGCTATTTGGAACTGATGGAGTAAGAGGAAAGGCCGGTCAGAAAATAAATGCTTTTGATGTAATGAAGCTTGCTATGGCAGCAGGAATATATTTTAAAAAAACAGCAAAAACAAATAAAATATTAGTCGGCAAAGATACCAGAATAAGCGGATATATGATCGAAAATGCAATGGTTTCAGGGCTTACTGCCGTTGGATTTAATGTTATTCAGATAGGTCCTATGCCAACACCTGCTGTTGCGTTTTTGACAGAGGATATGAGATGTGACGGCGGGATAATGATATCTGCAAGCCATAATCCTTTTTATGATAATGGTATAAAATTTTTTGATTGTGACGGCAACAAGCTTGATAAATCAAGTGAGAGCGAGATAGAAGCAATATTTAAAAATCAAGCTCTGATCGACGAACACCAAGCAATTGGTAAAGATATAGGCAAATCAAAGAGAATAGATGATGTTATCGGAAGATATATTGTACATATAAAAAACTCTTTTCCAAAGCATTTAACACTTGCGGGCAAAAGAGTGGTAATCGACTGCGCAAATGGAGCAGGCTACATAGCGGGTCCTACAATCCTGCAAGAGCTTGGCGCTGATGTGATAGTTATAGGCGATGAGCCAAACGGATACAATATAAATGAAGGATGCGGCGCTATGCATCCTGAAAATCTCTCTAAAGCTGTTTTGGAGTACAGGGCTGATGTTGGAATTGCTCTTGACGGCGATGCCGATAGGGTTGTGATGGTTGATGAAAAAGGCGATGTGATCGACGGTGATAAACTTATGGGCGTTTTGGCTATTTATCTTAAAGGTCAAAATATGCTAAAAGGCAGCGGTATGGTGGCAACTGTTATGAGCAATCAAGGACTCGATGAGCATCTGGCTTCTCATGGCATAAAACTTTTTAGAAGCGCAGTTGGAGATAAGAATGTAGTTGCTATGATGCAAGAACTTGGCATTAATTTCGGTGGCGAGCAAAGCGGTCATATAATCTTTAGCGATTATGCAAAAACCGGCGATGGACTCTCAAGCGGACTGCAAGCGCTTGCATATTTAGTTCAAAGCGGCGTTGTTGCAAGCAAAGCATTCAATCCATATGAATCATATCCACAGCTTTTGGTTAATTTGCCTATTTCGCATAAAAAAGAGTTGTCATCTCTTGATGGATTTGGCGAGTTTTGTAAAAATATAGAAGATGCAGGCATGAGGCATTTGTTTAGGTATTCAGGAACTGAAAACAAAATAAGACTGCTTTTGGAAGGTAAAAATAAAAAAGAGTTGGAAAAGAAAATGGAAGAGGTAAAAGCGTATTTTACAAAGGCACTTGCTTGAAAAACAATTATGTGATTTTTTTGATCACGGCATTTGTTATATTTATAATAGATCAGAGCATAAAATCAATTTTCGTAGGCGGATTTGATTGGCAAAGCAGTTGTATATCTTTAGAGCTTCATTACAATAACGGAGTGGCATTTTCTATGCTTGCTTTTTTAGGCGAAAATCTAAAATGGCTGCAGTTAGTTTTGATATTTGTACTAATATTTTTTATGATAAAAGATGGATATCTTAAGAGTTATTTTATACCTGCCGGTATTTTGGTTGGAGCTGCACTTAGCAATCTAAGCGATCGATTTGTTTACAGTGGTGTTGTGGATTATGTGGCATGGCATTGCGGGTTTGATTTTGCAGTTTTTAATTTTGCAGATGTCATGATAGACTTTGCTATCGGCTGGTTTTTGATATATGAGTTTTGGTTGAAACCAAAAATAGAAAAATAAAACTATGATAACAAAATAAAATATTATAATACTTTTAAAAGTACTATTAAGGATACTATTATGACTATAAGTGCAAATGAAGTCAAAACTAGAGGTGTGAGTATATTTGGCGAAATGCTAGAAAAATTTGATGAGCTAACGATAAATGTACGAGGCAAAAACAAATATGTCGTTATGGATATAGAGAGATATAGAGAGCTTAGGGCTTTGGAGCTTGATAGCCTGTATGAAAAAGCGATGGATGATATAAAAGATGGCAGATATACTACGGATATAGATGAGCATCTAAGAGAACTAAGAGCTGCGATTAGATGAACTATGAGATAAAATTTAGTGAGAGTTTCACTAAAAATGCTACTAAATTTTTCAAATCAAATAAAAAAATATACGATAAGTATGAAAAAACCATTTGGCTGTTGGCTGACAATCCATATCATCCATCATTGAGACTGCATAAACTTAGAGGCGATTTGAGCGAATACTAAGTATATCTATAGATATGAAATATAGGATTATTATTGATTTTATCATAGTTGACAAAGAGATAATATTGCTAAGTATTGGCTCACATGATGATGTTTATTAGATTTTTGGAGATTCGCTAAGAAGTTTCTTGTATTTTTGTAGTTGCGTCAGTACCTGCTCTATATATTCCTCGTTCCCGCTCCTGTGTAGTAATGCATACAAACAACCACAAACCACACAATGCTCCAACTTTGGAGAGTAAGAGCAAGAGAAATGGATTACAATGTCAAGATATTGATTTAATCATATCACTATCTTTACTGATGGATGATCTTGAAAAGCTTTAAATATAGCGTCTCTCTCCTCTTTTGATAACACGACACAGCTTGCGTTATAGCTGTGAAATTTACCCTTGCTTGACTCATTACCGTATGAGCATAAATGCTCTTTGTCGCCCATGACCTCTTTTATGCACTTATGCAACTCTTCCCTATTTCTTCCTATGATCTTAAATCCCCACTGTGTTGGATATTTTATCTCCGGTTTTTCTTCAGTCTTGTCGTCTAAAATCACCGCTTTTTCCTCCTCTTTTTTCTTCCAATTGTATATTGCTGATCACCATTGATTTGTCAATCGCTTTTAACATATCATATATTGTAAGCAGTCCTACGCTCACACCCGTGAGTGCTTCCATTTCTACACCCGTTTGGCCGTTTAGTTTTGCGGTTACATAAAGTTTAAATCCCGGCAAATCCGGTAATTCTTCTATATCGGTTTTAACAGAGGTGAGCATAAGCGGATGGCACATTGGTATAAGTTCACTTGTTTTTTTTGTTCCCATTATAGCAGCAACTACAGCGGTTTGTAAAACAGGACCTTTTTTGGCACTATTTGTAATCACGGCGTTATACGCATCACCGCTTACTTGTATAACTCCGCTTGCCGTTGCAACTCTCGTTGTATTTTGTTTATCTGAAACATCAACCATTTTTGGTTTATTTTGTTCATCCAAGTGCGTTAAATTCACTATTTCTCCTATATGATTCGCTATGTGATATTTTAGCATAAATATAATATTGGGTATAATTAATGATTGTTAAATTTATGTTAAATTTTACAAGTATAGTTTAAGTTTATAATAACTATAATCAATTTACAAAAAAGGAGTAATAGAATGGAAGTAGCTAATGAAAAATCAACCATTACTAAAGGCAAAGAATATCTAAAGAATTGGATACCATATAGGATAAAAAGGTATTGGTTTTATTTGGGTGTTACAATAATGGGGCTTATTTTGCCGTGGATAACAATAAACGGCAATCATCTGTTTTTGTTAAATTTTGATCAAAAGAAACTTCATTTGGGTGGAATTGCATTTGATATGCAAGAGCTTTATTTGATGCCGTTTATGCTAATGCTTCTATTTTTGGGAATTTTTGCAGTTACGGCAGTAGGCGGGAGGGTTTGGTGCGGATGGTCATGTCCACAAACAATATTTAGGGTAATTTATAGAGATCTTATTGAAACAAAGCTGTTGGGAATTAGAAAAAGAATATCAAACAAGCAGCAAGAACCGGATTATAGTACACCTGAAAATCAAGCAAAAAGAGTTGTAGCTATATTGATCTGGTCTGTTTTGGCTCTAATCGCAGCGTCAAACTTTATGTGGTATTTTGTTCCGCCTGAAGATTTCTTTGCATATTTGGCAAATCCCGCAGAACATACCATTCTTCTTGGATTTGTTATCGGAATAACGCTGTTTTTGATTGCTGATGTTGTTTTCATAAAAGAAAATTTTTGTATATATATATGCCCTTATAGCCGCGTTCAGTCAGTTTTGTATGATAAAGATACGATAATGGCAATATATGATCCGCATAGAGGCGGAGAGATATATGAAGGAAATGGACCGGAGCGCCATAAACTATATACTAAGCAAAAAGAGTTATTGGCTGTAGAACCTAATGCTGAATGTACGACTTGTGAAAGCTGTGTGACTGTATGTCCTACGCATATTGACATTAGAAAAGGGCTTCAGCTTGAGTGTATAAACTGTCTGGAGTGCGTTGATGCCTGTACAAAAGTCATGGGGGCTCTTGGCAAGCCTAGCTTGGTAAGATGGTCGAGTGAAAAAGAGATCATAGCACAAGAGGGTAAAACGCAATACTTTAGAACTAAAACGATCATGTATGCAGCAGCGCTGGTTATAATTTTAATAGCGCTTTTTACAGTGGGAAGCAAAAAAGAAAATATGCTTTTAAATATAAATAAAACAACAAGACTGTATAAGATAAACGATAACGGTGTAGTAGAAAATGACTATATATTCTTATTTGCAAATACGGACAGTAAGCCACATTCGTACTTTTTCGAAATAGTTGGCAATAAAGATTTGAAAATTGTCCGTCCGGCTGAGCCATTTAAAATAGGCGCAGGTAAAAAGAAAAAAAGTGTTGTAAGAATCGAAACAAATAAAGTTTTAGTAAACAATGCAACCAAAGATACGCCGCTTCCGATAAAGATCAAAGCTTATGCAGTCGATGATAAGAAAAATATCGTTGTAGAAAGGGATACTGTATTTACATATCCTAGAATTGATCTGCTTAAAAAATAATCTACGATCCATTGTCTGTTAGACAATGGATTTTTTAAGTGCTTATTAATTTAAATTATAATATAAATTCATCTAAATAATAATACTTATCAATAAAAAGGTAAAACAAATGGCCAAAGTTTTAATTTTAGGCGGCGGTTTTGCAGGTGTTGAGACCGCTATATATCTCAAAAAAGATAATCATGATGTTACGCTAATTTCAGATAGAGATTATCTGTATATATATCCAACTTCGATTTGGGTGCCAACAAACGAATGTTCGTTTGAAGATGTTTGTATACCTTTGGCTGATTTGCAAAAAGTACATAATTTTAATTTGATCATCGATAGTGTAGAGTCTATAAAAGCAAAAGAAAAGAAAGTATATTGTAAAAATTCGACTTATGACTTCGAATATCTTGTCGTAGCAATGGGAAGCGGAAAGATGAAGCATAAAGGAGATGAAAATACTTTAACTATATGTGGAAACCCTACTCAATCAATTGATATCAAAAAGAGACTTGATGAGTTGATAGCAAGGGGAGAGGGCAAGATAGCCATGGGCTTTGGCGGAAATCCAAAAGATCCGAGTAATGTTAGAGGCGGGCCTGCATTTGAACTTATATTTAATGTTCATAACAAGCTAAAAAAACTTGGGCTTAGAGATAAGTTTGAACTTACTTTTTTTGCTCCTATGAGCGAGCCCGGAGCAAGAATGGGCAAGCAAGCGCTAAAAATGATGGATACATTTTTTAATAGATTAAATATAAAAAGACAGTTTGGCAAGAAAATTGTTGAATTTAAACCAAACAGTATAGAGTTTGAAGATGGAATATCTATAGAGAGTGACTTAACTATGTTTATAGCAGCAGGTGATGGCCATGATGTGTTTGCAAAATCAGATCTTCCATTAAATGAAGCAGGACTTATAAAAATAAATGATTATTGTGAAGTAGAGCATGACTATGATACGACAGGAGAAAATTTTAGAATTTTTGCTATCGGAGACAGCGCTGCAATAGACGGTCCGGACTGGAAAGCAAAACAAGGTCATATCGCTGAAGTAATGGCAAGAAATACGGCATTTAATATAAGTTCGATAGAAAACAGTTCAGACGAGAGAAAAGGATATATGGGGCACCTGAATATACTATGTGTAATGGATAGCGGAGATGGTGCCGCATTTGTATATAGGGACGATAAAAGAGGCATGATGATACCTATGCCTATAGTTGGGCATTGGTTAAAAAAAGGATGGGGATGGTATTATAAAAATTCAAAACTTGAAAAAATTCCGAGAATTCCCGGATTATAATAAATTACAATAAAAGGAAAACAAAATGAAACAAAAAATTTTAATGGAAAAATATCCTATTTTCGATCTTGAGATAGGATTTGATGAGACAACATTTAGAAGTGTTGATGAGATCATAGGTTATCTAAAAACTAAAATAGACGAACATCCCGTAGCTAGGTATATTGCAGTATTTGATCACTATTCTCATACCAAATCACTTAGTGATGGCATGATAAATGAAGATATAAAAGATGCTAAAAATATAATTTGTTGTTTTGGCAAAGAGTTGCCAAAACCTGAAGTGCTAGCGATCAGACCAAGAAGTATTGGCGTGGCGCAAATGAGCGATAAGTTTGTTGTAAGTTTTCTTGAAGCTCCAAATCCGGCAGCAAACAGCGCAATGGAAAGCTGGGTTAAAGGTATTGTAAATATTTAATGAGATTTGTAGTTTTATTTTTTGTATCAATTATAATAGGCGGTTGCGAAAACCTTCCGGTCTATGAAGAATTTACAACATCTAAAAAAACTTTTGAATGTTTGAGTTTGGATGTGAATGATACAAAACTGCTTGGTATTGTAAAAAATGAGATCAATTTTTTGCCAAGGGCTGATTGCTCATATAAATTACGCGGATATATACACGATAGCTCGAAATGCACCAGTCTTTATGCAAAAACACATGGGACGGATTTTGACGGGTATGTCTATCTTGAGATCAAAACAGGAAAAGATAGATTGTATAGAGTACAAAGTGATTATAAAGAAGATTTGCCTAGTGCAATAGATAGAGTTGTTGACAAGATCAACAATATCGTAAAATAAAACTATAATTAAGACTATTTTTATCTTATTTAAGCAATAATTGCTATTGTAATATATAAAAAAGGAAAAAAATGGCAACAGTAACATTTAAAAACGATATAGTATGCAATTTGGCAGGTAATGAAATAAATGTAGGAGACAAAGCTCCCGTAGTTACAGTAGTAAACTGCAATCCAATGCTTCAAAATGAAACAGTAGGTGGTGAGGGCAAAGTTCAATTGGTTATTGCGGTACCTTCCTTGGATACAGGTGTATGTGATGCAGAGACAAGAAGATTTAACCAAGAAGCAGCCGGCTTAGAAGGGGTAGAGGTAATTACCGTATCTATGGATTTGCCGTTTGCAGCAGCTAGATGGTGCGGTGCGGCAGGAATCGAAAATATCAAAGTATGTTCAGACTTTAGAAACAAAGATTTTGGAAATGCTTACGGTGTACTTTTGGCAGATGGACCTTTGGCGGGAATATTGGCAAGGGTTATCTTTGTGATTGGAAAAGACGGCAAAGTTGCATACAAACAAGTAGTGCCGGAGATAACATCTGAACCAAACTATGAAGAAGCTTTAGCAGCAGCGAAAGCGGCTTGCTAATCAATCTCCATTTCAAATCCCTCTATTTGAGGGGTTGCTCTCAATAAAAAAAGTGTACAATATATAAAATTTTCATAATATACTTAATAAATGGCAAAATATACTCAAAAACAAATAGATAAATACAATCGTCAAAAATATATCTCCGAAATGGAAAAAATAACTAAAAATCTATTTCGTATGCTTAGAGATAAAAACATCAATTCCGGTGAATTTAAAGCAAAAATGACAATGTTGATCTCAAAACTACAAGAAAGAGAAGAGATAAGATTTGATGGAGAATACCACAAAAAATTAAAAGATTATATAATACAGATTGGACAAAAGATCCAAAACAGCAAATTTGATGATATAATATTAAACGAAATGAGAGATACTGAAATGAGTAATTTAAACAGATTGCAAAAAATGAAAAACAATAATAATTACAAAAAAGATAAACATAGATTTCAAATTTCATACGAAGACTAAAGGATGACAATGAAAAAAAGTATATTCGCTTTAGCGGTCTTATCGGCAATATTTATAACAGGATGTTCCCAAAAAGAAGCCCGTATTTCTTTTAAGCCCGACAATACGCCTTACGATATCAAAGAGTGTTTAAATGAACTCAATGCAGGCAAAGATATCAAGCAGGAGAAGATCGATAAAATTGTTGTATATAAATCGCAAAAAAAACTTTATGCATATAAAGACGGTAAAGTCGTAAAAGAGTTTCCGATATCATTGGGTAAAAACGGTCTAAAAGGAACCAAGATAGAAAGAGGTGATTACAGAACGCCTGAGGGTAAATATAAGATAGTTAGAAAAAAATGTGATCCAAGACTTTATAGAAACCTGCTGATATCTTACCCCAACACGCAAGATCGCATTAGATGTAAAGCTTTAGGCAAAGATCCCGGAGGACTGATTACGATACATGGTCAGCCAAAATGGAATGCGGATGGAAGAGGTGATAGTTATACTTTGCAACACGACTGGACAGAAGGGTGTATAGCTGTTCCAAATAGTGCAATGAAATTTTTATGGGAAAGCGTTGAAGTAGGGGTAACTATAGAGATACATGCATAAAAGTTTATGATTTTATGTTACAATTATAAAAAAGCGGGGTTTGATATGTATAGATTTGTAAAAAGTTGTTTATTGACAGTTGGTGCTAGTTGTTCACTTTTGTTTGCAGGGGGCGATTTGGGGGTTTATGAGCCTAAGATTGTGCTTCCGATAAGCTCAAATTTCGATTGTGATTCCGGTTGTCCAAAAGAATCAAAATTGATGTGGCAGGATACATCCTATGGAGACAAAAGCGATGCGGCATACAATAATAATGATTCGTCATGTAAGGCCGGAACATATGAATATGCAAAAAGTTATTGTGAAAACCTTAGTTTTGGAGGGTTTAGCGACTGGAGGTTGCCTACATCTGATGAATTAATGGGGGCTTCGAAAATAAAAAATTTTTTTAGCGACAACAGGGGTGCTGATTTTTGGACATCTACGCAGGCAAAAAATGGCAAGCATTATGTTGTTTTTACAGTAGATGGGTTTAGATATGCAAGGGAAGATAGCCAATCAAATTATATCAGATGCGTTAGATGTACGACAGGAAAATAATTTTTATTTAAAGGGTGCCTTTAAAGTATCTTAACCTCTTCCTGCAAGGCTATACCAAATTGGTCTTGCACTTTTTGCTTTGCAAGATCGATGAGCTCTATAGCATCTTCAAAGGTACCGTCGCCTTTGTTAACCAAAAAGTTTGCATGCACTTCACTCCAAGCCATACCTCCTATTTGTTTTCCTTTTAGACCAACGCTTTCTATGAGCCTTCCGGCATGTTCATTTGGAGGATTTTTAAACAATGATCCTGCACTTGGCTCTTTTGGCTGGTTGGTGCGCAATGCTACAAGAGATTTCAATAGCTTGGCATCGAACCCATGTTTTATATGAAATCTAGCTTCGGTCACAACTCCGCCAAGCCTTGCATAACGGTAGCCATGTTCTATCTTGTCTTTTTTTTTCCAAACCCCATCGACACAAACGCTATCTAAGATATTAAATATCTCATATTCTTTGACCCCTGCATTCATGGCTAGCATGCCGCCTAGTGAGCCAGGGAGTTTTGATACGAATTCAAAGCCTGCTATATCGTGTTTTTTGACAAAAGAGAGTATCTTGCCCGTGGGCGTAGCTGCCCCAATGGTAAGCATATCTCCATTTAAAGCAATAAAATCAAAATCTTTGCTTAGCATCATGAGCGGAGGTGGGGCAGGAGATATTAGCAAATTGTTTCCATGCCCTATGAGGTATCTGTCTTTTGGGATATTATCACCCTTTTCCAGCATCAGCACTTCTTCTTTTTGCCCGACACGGATACTGCTGAATTTGCTGAAATCTATGGTTTTGTAAAACACTATTGCTGCCTAAGAGTGGCATATTCTTGCGGGATCAGATAATCAGAGGTTTTGATGGGCTCTGCAAAAAATCCACTTTTGTATCCGATCTCATAGAGTTTATCAAGCGCTTTCAATTGCAAAGGAGAAAGCGTGATAGATTCATTAGAGGCATACATATCAAGGTATTTCTCCAACATCATGCCGTCGATCCTGATCAGCTTCTCGTCTTCTAATTTTTTTGAAAGTTCGGTTTTTCTCTCATTGGCTACTTTTACACTTTCTATGAGGATCTTTTCTATATCAATTGCACGGTTAAGCGGAATGCTGCGTCTTAATGCCATGCCTCCAAGAGGCAGAGGCAAGCCACCGCCGCTAAACTCATTCCATATATCCCATATCTCTTTTTCTACTTCGAGCTCTTCGCTGAAGTTTAGGATCGATTCGTGAATCAGCACTCCGGCATCTACTTCACCGCTTAGTACTGCATTTTCAATTTCTAAGAAATTTTTATAAACTATCCTTGACTCGGGGTAATATATGCGAAACAGCATAGCATTTGTGGTGTTTGCTCCGGATAAGGCTACGCGAAAGTTGCGTTTTAGCTTGACGCCTTTTTTGCGGATAAGCTTGGGGCCGTATCCATCCCCAAAACTCACGGCAGTTCTAAGAAGCGCATACTCGTCCTTAATGTGCGGATAGAGAGCAAAACTAACGGCAGTTACATCATAAGTGCCTTTCAGTGCTTCTACATTGAGTGTTTCTATGTCAAGAGGAGTGTTGAAAAAATCATAATCTTTTGTATCTACCCACCCAAAGGCAATAGCATAGTACATAAAGATATCATCTGCGTCAGGCGAGTGGGCTAAATCTATTTTCATTTTGCTTCCTAAAAAATTTTTTATATTTTACCCTAAATGAGTTAAATAGGAGAATTTGCAAAAAAATAAAAATATGACAATTTGACATATTTTTTTTACTGTTCATCCAAAAGAGATTAAAATGATACTATAATTTCAACATAAACGAAGAATAAAGGATGAGTATGGCAATGGATGCACAAAAAGAAAAAGCACTTGAGATGGCTATTAAGCAGATCGATAAAACATTTGGTAAAGGTACGATTATGCGGCTTGGCGATAAAGAAATAGAGCCGATAGCATCTATAAGTACAGGTTCTTTAGGACTTGATATAGCATTGGGGATCGGCGGCGTTCCACAAGGCAGAATTATAGAGATATACGGACCTGAATCTTCCGGCAAAACTACTCTATCTTTGCAAGTCATTGCTTCCGCACAAAAAAACGGTGATATATGCGCATTTATTGACGCAGAACACGCTCTTGATGTGCAATATGCGAAAAATCTAGGCGTCGATGTCGAAAATCTTCTTATTAGCCAGCCGGATTTTGGCGAGCAGGCGCTTGATATTCTCGAAACATTAGCTAGAAGCGGCGCAGTCGGTCTTATAGTCGTTGACTCAGTGGCGGCTCTTACTCCAAAAAGTGAAATAGAAGGAGATATGGGAGATACGCATGTAGGACTTCAAGCAAGACTTATGAGTCAGGCTCTGAGAAAACTAACGGCAGTTTTGCATAAAACAAATACTACAGTGATATTTATCAATCAGATAAGAATGAAAATCGGAACAATAGGTTATGGTTCGCCTGAAACTACAACGGGCGGGAATGCTCTCAAATTTTATGCATCGGTTAGAATAGATGTTAGAAGAATTGCAACACTAAAACAAGGTGAAGCGCAGATAGGCAACCGTGTAAAGGCAAAAGTTGTTAAAAATAAAGTTGCCCCTCCGTTTAGACAAGCAGAATTTGACATCATGTTCGGTGAAGGCATAAGCGGAGAAGGTGAACTTATCGATTATGGCGTAAAACTTGATATTGTTGATAAAGCGGGTGCATGGTTTAGCTATAGAGAACATAAACTCGGACAAGGAAAAGAAGGCGCAAAACAAACTCTTAAAGAAAATAGCGAGTTAAGACGCGAGATAGAAGAGAAGATCAGAGAAGCATTGGGTGTTAGCGATATTCTCTCAATGAGTGAAAACGAGATGGGAGTTGAAGAGTAAGAGGCGCACTCTAATATAAAATTTGTTAAAATATCATCATAAAATTATTAGAGGAAAATTATGGTTTATATTGACGATATTAGAGCCGATGAGGTTATGGATAGCAGAGGAAATCCTACTGTTAGAGCTTCAGTTTTTTTAAGTGACGGAACTATGGCAAGCGCAATTGTGCCAAGCGGAGCAAGTACCGGCAAACGAGAAGCCCTAGAGCTTAGAGACGGCGGTGAGCGGTATATGGGCAAAGGTGTGCTTAAAGCTTGTGAAAATATCAATGTTACAATAGCCGAAGCTTTGATAGGTTTAAGCCCGCTGGATCAAAGCGGCATCGATTCGCTTTTGAAAGAACTTGATGGTACTCCTAATTATTCAAACTTGGGAGCTAATGCAGTGCTTGGCGTTTCAATGGCAGTTGCGAGAGTAGCTGCAAAATCTTTAAAAATGCCGTTATATAGATATCTCGGTGGCGCAAATGCTATGACTATGCCGGTACCTATGTTAAATATCATAAATGGCGGAGCGCATGCAAATAATTCTGTTGACTTCCAAGAATATATGATAATGCCTATAGGTTTTGAAAATTTTTCTGAAGGACTAAGAGCAAGCGCTGAAGTTTATCATAATCTCAAAAAGATCATAGACGATATGGGCGAAAGTACGGCAGTCGGCGATGAAGGCGGTTTTGCTCCAAATCTAAAAAATAATGAAGAGCCGATACAAGTTATCATGCAAGCCATTGAAAAAGCCGGTTATAAGGCAGGTGAGCAGATAGCGATAGCTCTTGACATTGCAAGCAGCGAGCTAGAAAAAGAAAAAGGCAAATATCACTTAGAGGGCGAAAACAGAACACTAACGAGTAGTGAAATGGTAGATTATTACGTTGCGCTATGCGACAAGTATCCCATAGTTTCGATAGAAGACGGATTAAGCGAGGACGACTGGGATGGTTGGAAACTCTTAACAGAAAAACTTGGAAACAGAGTACAGCTTGTTGGCGATGATCTGTTCGTAACAAATGCGGCGATACTTGCTGAGGGCATAGAAAAAGGCATAGGAAATGCAATTCTTATTAAGCCAAATCAAATAGGAACTGTTAGTGAGACTATGCAAACGGTTAGGCTTGCTCAAAGAAGCGGGTACAAGTGTATTATGAGCCATCGTTCAGGCGAAAGCGAAGATACATTTATTGCTGATTTTGCAGTAGCGCTTAATACAGGTGAGATCAAAACCGGATCAACGGCAAGAAGTGATAGAATAGCAAAATACAATAGACTATTGGAAATTCAAAATGAAATAGAAAATAGTGAATATATAGGCAAAAAGCTTTTTAGCTAAATGTTAAACGATTTTGATGATAAAAAAAAGATCTACCTAATAGGCGGGATTTTTGCTCTGGGTATATACTTAGGCATTATGCTTTTTGGAGAAAATTCAATCCTTGCACTCTACAAGATAGACAAAGAGAAAAAAGAGATAACTAGAGAAATAGAAAGTTTAAAAGAGAGCAATCAAAAGTTGCAAGAAGAATATTTCTTGCTAAAACAGTTAGAGCCTAAAAACAATTAATTGAACCCTCCGAACAAACCCTTCAAACCAAGAGTTTGCCACGATGAGAACCCCGAAGCTTTCGCCATTCGACCTGCCTGGCAAAATTGTCTATCAGGATTTATTCAGAGGGTTCAATTATGATTTGGGCAATAGGTAGCTTTTTTTAGTCCTAAATTGTCAAGCATTTCTATATCGCTTTGCGGTTCATCTCCTCGTGTTGTAAGGTAGTTGCCTATTACAATAGCATTTGCCCCGGCATCGAACATAGCTTTTTCACTTCCGCCAAACAACAATTCTCTTCCTCCGGCTACCATCAAGATCTTGTTCTCTCCCAAGCCTTTATGCATTTGGGATATGATTTGAATGGCTTCATCAAGATTTATATTTCTTGTTTTGATAGGAAGGGAAGGATTTGGATGATAGAAGTTTAGAGGCACAGCATCAGGCTGTAGAGACAGTATGGCGTCTATAAGATCGGCTCTATCCTCATAGCTTTCTCCCATGCCGAAAATTCCACCTGTACAAAGTGACAATCCTACGCTTTTGACATTTAAACATGTTTGATAACGCTCATCCCAACTATGCGTAGAACATATTTTTTTATAATAATCTTGGGAGCTTTCTAAATTGTGATTGTAGCTATCTATGCCGCTTTCTTTTAAAAATTTAAGCTGCTCAACAGATGCTAACCCATTACATGCAATTAGATGAATATCGTTTATCTCTTTTTTGATTGCTTTGGCAGCAGTAGCAATATATTCTGTTTTTTTATCATCCAAACCTTTACCTGCAGTAACCAAACAATAGCCCAAAGCACCTGCTTCTTTCGCGAGCTTGGCTTCTTCGATAATCTGCTTTATAAATTTGTAATTATATCGCTCTATGTCGGCATGGTAATGAACGCTTTGAGCACAAAATGCACAATCTTCAGCACATGTACCGCTTAGTACATTATTGATAGCGCATAAAAAAATTTCTTTTGACATTAAACCTCTTCTTTGTGCTTGCATTTTAAGCATTCGTAAGTTGTTTTGTTTTTTAGCTTTTTGATACCCATTGTATATCCACACTCAGGACATTTTTTGTTCACAGGTTCAATATTCGAAATGAATTTACATTTTGGATAATTACTGCACCCATAAAAAACACCTCTTTTTCCGCTTCTTTCAATTAGCACTCCTCCACACTCAGGGCAAGGCATCTCGAGTTGCTTTGGAGGTGTTAAAGGTTTTGCATTTTTACATTTTGGGTAAGCCGAACATGCCAAAAACTCTCCTCTTTTACTTCCTTTTATAACCATAGGCGATCCGCATTTGTCGCAAACTTCATCTGTTGTTATAGCTTTTTTGTCCGAGTCCTCTTTATCTTCATTTAGATTTTTTGTATATTTGCATTTTGGAAAGTTGCTGCATGCTACAAATTCTCCAAACCTGCCTTTTCTAAGCAACAGTTCACTTCCACATTCAGGACACATTTCTCCTGTCGGTGTGGCTGTTTTTAGGCTTTTAATATTTTTTTTGCCATCATCTATTTTTGCCATAAATGGGGTATAGAAATCTTTTAATATCTGTTGCCAATTTTGCTCGTTGCTAGCTACAAGATCTAGTTTTTCTTCCATATTTGCCGTAAAGCCGCTATCTACGATCTCTGAAAAATGTTTTTCTAAAAGTTCTGTTACAACGAAGGCAATTTCTGTCGGATAGATTCTTTTATCTTTTATCTCTATATATTTTCTGGTATCTAATATGGTTATGGTAGGCGCATATGTGCTTGGACGCCCGATGCCTAAAGATTCAAGCATTTTTATTAAGCTTGCTTCATTGTATCTTGCCGGAGGTTCGGTAAAATGCTGCGTAGCGGTGATCTTATCAAGTTTTGCAGGCGAATTTGGCATAATATTAGGCAATAACTTCTCTTTTTCATTATAGCCTGTTGCTCTATAGAAACCGTCAAATACCAATCTTTTGCCATTTGCTTTAAAGCTTGTTTCATTTCCTTTAAAAATGATACTTTGCGATTCTATAACTGCTTCATTCATTTGGCATGCCAAGAAACGATTATAGATAAGACGATACAATTTTAGCTCATCCGCGGTCAAATAAGCAGCGGCTTTGGCAGGATCAAAATCTATCATTGTTGGTCTGATGGCTTCATGGGCCTCTTGAGCGCCTTTTGATTTTGTAGTATATATTTTCGGCTTTACCGGTAAATAGCTATCGCCGAAATTTGTTTTTATATATTCTCTAGCCTGCTCGACTGCTTCTTTTGAAAGACTTAAGCTATCCGTTCTCATATATGTGATAACTCCGGCAGTTCCTTTATCTGTTTTGACGCCCTCATATAATTTTTGAGCGATCATCATAGTTTTTTGGGGGGAAAAGCCAAGATGAGTTGAGGCGCTTTGCTGTAAAGTTGATGTCATAAAAGGAGGCGGTGTTTTTGTCTTTTTGGATTTTTTTTCTATTTCGCTAACTAAAAAAGAGTCATTTTTGGCAATACTCTCTATATTTTTAGCCATCTCTTCATTTGAAATTGAGAGCTTATCTATTTTTTCATTTTTAAAACTGATCAAACTGGCTTCAATCTCTTTTTCAAATAAGGCATCTATATTCCAATATTCAACACTCTTAAATGCGTTTATCTCTCGTTCTTTATCAACGATAAGTTTAAGTGTTGCGCTTTGAACTCTTCCTGCGCTTAATCCTTTTTGGATCTTGCTTGATAACAACGGTGAAAGTTTGTATCCTACAATGCGATCAAGCAGTCTTCTTGTTTGCTGTGCATTGACGCTATTCATATCTATAGATCTTGGATTTTGCAAAGCATGAGTTATAGCATTTTTTGTAATTTCGTGAAAAACGATTCTAGGAAGGTCTAGCGGATTTTTGCCAATAGCGGTCGCTATGTGAAAGCCTATGGCTTCCCCTTCTCTATCTTCATCGGTCGCTATATATATGTTTTTAGCTTCTTTTGCTAGTGATTTTAACTCTTTTACGGTTGATGATGCTTCTTTTGAGATAGTGTATTGCGGTATAAAATCTCCGCTTTTTTCATCTATTTCTATACCGAATTTATTTGTAGGCAAATCTCTAATATGCCCTTTTGAAGCGACTACTTTATAGCCCTTGCCCAAAAAACCGCCAATAGTTCTAGCTTTTGCAGGAGACTCTACAATGATTAAATCTGTCATTAAGCAACTTTCTTAAAAATTTTTGTGCTATTGTAACACAAAAGAAAACAGAAACCTCTGAACGATTAGAAGTTTTAAGAGGCAAATCTGAACATATGAGGCGTTGAATTTTGGAAATTTAGCTTAACTGTCATTCTCACTTGAACATTCCTCCTGACCCCTTTATTTTTTTGGTGGGTTAGCAAACCCACCCTACGCATTCTATTCAAAAAAAGCGGTCGGGTGACAATGACAACTCACTTTTTGCTCCTTTTGATCACTCTATAGTTATCTAGTCCATTACCCTTATCTCCCCATATTCCTTATTCCCAGAAGAAAAAAGCGATAAATATAAGAAATCATCAAAAAAATTTACTAATTTAAATTATTTTAATAGTTGCAAGAGTAAAATTATCTTATAGGCAATCAATAATTAGATTTGAGCATTTGCTCTTCAACAATTCAATAAAAAAGGAAGGTAAAAATGTCAAAAATTGTTAAAAATGTAAAACACTTAGCGAAGAAAAAAACCAAAAAAGAGTTAGAAGAAGAGTTAGCACTCAAAGAACAAACTATGGATATTTTAGCAGATGCCGACACAACACCAATAGCAGTAGATACGGCTAGTTTGCCACACTATGCATTAGCAGAGACGGTAGCTGCCGGAGCAGCAGTAGCAACGGATGCAGCAGTTGCAACAACTGCGACAGCAGCAGCAGCAACGATACCTACATGGGCATATGTAGCGGGTGGAGCAGCACTGCTTGGTGGAGTAGGTGCAGCTGCAGGTGGCGGTTCGTCATCTAGCACACCAGTGGTTCCAACGGCTCCGACAGACACAATATCTCCAATATTCACTAGCCCATCTACAGCTACAACAGCAGAAAACATCGCTATAAACACAGTAGTTTATGATGCCAATGCAACCGATGATAATACTATTACCTATTCGCTTACAGGTGCTGATGCGTCACTTTTTGATATCAACACCGCTACCGGCGAAGTGAAATTTAACAATTCTCCTGATTTTGAAAACCCAACCGATAATGGTACTGATAATGTATATAATTTTACAGTTACCGCTACGGATGCGGCAGGCAATAGTGCAAACCAAGCAGTTGCACTTACCGTTACCGATATAGACGATAGTACACGCACAGGTTACACCACTACTGATTTTGGCGAATATGATTGGGCTTATAGTGTACAGCTTGATAGCAGCGGAAATATCTATCTTGGCGGATTTAGTGATGTTAGCGGTACTTATTATGATTTCGCACTTGCGAAATACACTTCAACCGGAGAGCTTGACAGCTCTTTTGGCGGTGGCGATGGTATGGTGACTACTGATTTTGGCGGAGGAAGTGATTGGGCTCGGGGTGTACAACTTGATAGCAGCGGAAATATCTATCTTGGCGGATATAGTTATGGTAATTTCGCACTTGCGAAATACACTCCAGCCGGAGAGCTTGACAGCTCATTTGGCGGTGGTGATGGTAAATTGACTACTGATTTTGGCGGAGAGGATTATGCTTGGGGTGTACAACTTGATAGCAGCGGAAATATCTATCTTGGCGGATATAGTGCCGGTAATTTCGTACTTGCGAAATACACTCCAGCCGGAGAGCTTGACAGCTCATTTGGCGGTGGTGATGGTAAATTGACTACTGATTTTGGCGGAGAGGATTATGCTTGGGGTGTACAACTTGATAGCAGCGGAAATATCTATCTTGGCGGATATAGTGCCGGTAATTTCGTACTTGCGAAATACACTCCAGCCGGAGAGCTTGACAGCTCATTTGGCGGTGGTGATGGTAAATTGACTACTGATTTTGGCGGAGAGGATTATGCTTGGGGTGTACAACTTGATAGCAGCGGAAATATCTATCTTGGCGGATATAGTTATGTTAACGGTACTTCTGATTTCGTACTTGCGAAATACACTCCAGCCGGAGAGCTTGATACTTCGTTTGGCGATGGTGGTAAATTGACTACTGATTTTGGCGGAGAGGATTATGCTTATGATGTACAACTTGATAGCAGCGGAAATATCTATCTTGGCGGATATAGTGATGATGATTTCGCACTTGCGAAATACACTTCAACCGGAGAGCTTGACAGCTCATTTGGCGGTGGTGATGGTATGGTGACTACTGATTTTGACAGATATGATCGGGCTTGGGGTGTACAACTTGATAGCAGCGGAAATATCTATCTTGGCGGAGGTAGTTATGGTAATTTCGCACTTGCGAAATACACTCCAACCGGAGAGCTTGACAGTTCGTTTGGAAATTTAGCCGTCCTTTAATTTTGGTGGGTTAGCAAACCCACCCTACGCATTCTATTATTTTTTGGTGGGTTAG
>DYLZ01000013.1:19036-23727 GCA_020721775.1 Sulfurovum sp. | reverse complement strand
ACAATGGTTAAGCACCACATCCGCCACCCTCATCCATAAGCCCTTTTTTAAGAAGCGCCTCATCTATCCCACGGCGAAGAATAGTATATGGAGGCAACTTGCAAGGCAAGATTATATCTCGCTCATCTCCGCTATGAATACACTCGAACTCTCTGCCCTCTTTTGATATGATCTTTTTGACGGTCATCCAATATGAATCTTCAATTTTTTCTATTTTGCCATATTCATTATCCACTTCATCGATAGTATAACCCACAGGCAAAACTATCTCTACCTTGTCGCCTATACAGGTCTTATCTTTGCATCTCCAGCTAAGCCCATCGCTGCTCACAAGCGCGGCTACTTGATGAGTGCCGTATTGGATAGTAAAATCATGCGACTGCGTATCGTGCTTTTCAAAAGGACGGCTTATAAGATAAGCATCCGTAAATCCTCTGTTTTGTGTAGTGTTAAGCTCATCTTGATACCTTTGAGGTACATAATCACCGGCGTAATAATCATCAATAGCATGACGATAGGCTTTTGTAACAACGCCGACATAATATGGCGATTTTGTTCTGCCCTCAATTTTCAAGCTATTTATCACTCCGCTGCGCAGTATCTCATCAATGTGCGATGCCAAATTCATATCTTTTGAATTCATGATATATGTGCCAACACCTTCCTCTTCATCAAGCCTAAAGGTAGTATTTGTTTCAGGATTGTGGGCAAATATTTCATAAGGAAATCTACAATCATTTGCGCAGCTTCCACGATTTGGAACTCTACCCATCTGGAGAGCTGATATGAGGCATCTGCCACTATATGCAAAACACATAGAGCCGTGTACAAAAACTTCGATTTCAAGTTCTGGAATGGCTTTTTTTATAGCTTCGCAATCTTTTAGACTTATTTCTCTTGCTGCTATGATTCTCTTTACACCCATATCATAGTAAACCTGCGCATCAAGAGCATTCATTACATTTGCTTGCGTAGAAAGGTGAATTGGGATATTTGGGGCTATATTATGAGCCATCTTTACGATCCCCGGACTTGCAACGATAAACGCATCGGGGGATAGTTCTGCCATCTGTAATATATGCTTTTCGTATAGTTTTATCTGCGAATTAAATGGAAAGCTATTTATGGTGACATAAACTTTTTTGCCTCTCTCATGAGCGTAATCAATACCTTGTTTAAAGCTGTCAATATCAAATTCTTTACCCGAGCGGATCCTAAGGGAAAAACTGCTTACTCCTCCATATACCGCATCTGCTCCGTAATTTATAGCTATTTGGAGTTTTTCTAAATTTCCTGCCGGACTTAAAAGTTCTACTTTTTTATTTATCACAATTATTTCTTTTATTTTTTAGATATTGTATCAAAATGAGGGTAAAAATAGAGAGCAAACTATTTTATGTTAAAATAGTGACAAAAAAAGAATAGAGCATGAGAATAGACTTACACAATCACACAACATTCTGCAACCATGCCGAGGGTAGTATTGAAGAATATATACAAAAAGCGATTGAGCTAAAAATAGATATTTATGGATTTAGCGAACATGCGCCTATGGATTTTGATGAACATTATAGACTTAGATTTGAAGATATGCAAAAATACGAAAACTTGATCCTAGAAGCAAAAGAAAAATATCAAGACAAGATAGAAATACTGCTTGGATATGAGGTGGATTTTTTACCTCGCCATATGGATAAACGGGTGCTATCAAGAAAAGTTGATTATATGATAGGCTCTGTGCATTTCATAAATGAATGGGGATTTGATAATCCGGAATTTATCGGGGAATATAAGAGACGAGATATAGACGAAATTTGGCAAATTTATTTTGATGCCATAGAAGAGATGGCAAAAAGCGGGCTTTTTGATATTGTAGGGCATTTGGATTTGATCAAAATTTTTAAATTTTTGCCAAAAAAAGATATAAGGCTAATATCGGCCAATGCACTCAAAGCCATAAAAAAATCAAACATGACAATAGAAATAAACGCTGCCGGCTTTAGAAAGCCTATAGGTGAACCTTATCCGTCAAGAAACCTTCTGGAAGTAATTTATGAACTCGAGATTCCTATTACATTTGCTTCAGATGCGCATGCAATAGATCAAATAGGCTTCAAATATGAAGATATTGTAGATATGGCAAAAGAGATAGGTTTTAGTAAAATTATGACATTTAAGAACAGGGATAAGAAATTGATTAATTTTTAATCAAAAAAACAAGTGACATTAAGTGAAGTTATAGATATAATATACAATTAAATTTTTAAGGAGTATTTATGGGCAAGTTTGTCAAAAATATAGATGAGTTTTTTGATTTCTGCGAAAAAAATGAAGTTGAGTTTGTTGATTTCCGTTTTACAGATATTAAAGGTATGTGGCACCATGTTACATATAGAGCTAGTGCGGTCAATAAAGGTATGTTAGAAAACGGTCTTCCGTTTGACGGTTCGTCTATCGAAGCATGGCAGCCGATCAATCGTTCAGATATGCTGCTAAAACCGGATGTTCCAACTGCATTTTTAGATCCGTTTACTGCAGACAGCACGATCATTGTTATTTGTGATGTTTATGATATTTATAAAGGTCAAATGTATGAAAAATGTCCGAGAAGCATAGCTAAAAAAGCTCTTGAATATATGGCTGAAGCAAATATTGGAGATGTTGCATATTTTGGACCTGAAAATGAATTTTTCGTATTTGAAGATGTTAAGATAAAACTAGCAGCAAATGAATCATCATACAGACTTGATACGGTTGACGGTGAATGGAATGATGATAAAGATTACGGTGAAATGGGCAACATGGGTCATAGAGCCAGAACTAAAGGCGGTTATTTTCCGGTAATGCCGATAGACTCCGGCGTTGATTTGAGAGCTGAAATGATGCATGTGCTTGAAGATGTTGGTCTTGAAGTAGTTCTTGGTCACCACGAAGTTGCGCAAGGTCAGCACGAAATAGGTGTAAAATTCGGCACACTTGTTGAAGCAGCTGACAATGTTCAAAAACTTAAATATGTTATCAAAATGGTAGCTCATCTAAACGGCAAAAGCGTTACATTTATGCCAAAACCTCTTTACGGTGATAACGGAAACGGTATGCATGTACACCAATCGATCTGGAAAGACGGCAAAAATCTATTTTATAAAGAGGGCGGATACGGCAATCTAAGTGAAACTGCTTTGCATTATCTTGGCGGTATATTTAAACATGCTCATGCTGTTGCTGCATTTACAAATGCCAGCACAAACTCATACAAAAGATTGATTCCAGGTTTTGAAGCGCCAAGCATTTTGACATACTCAAGCCAAAATAGATCTGCTAGCTGTCGTATTCCTTATGGTGCCGGCGAAGCAGCTACTAGAATCGAGACTAGATTCCCGGATAGCACATCTTGCCCATATCTTTGCTTCACTGCGCTTTTACTAGCCGGTTTAGATGGAATCAAAAACAAATATGTTCCTATTGGTCCAATGGATGAAGATCTGTTTGAACTATCTCTTGATGAGATCAGAGAAAGACATATTCCACAAATGCCTCATACTCTAAGAGAAGCTATTGAAGGTTTGATAGCTGATAATGACTTCTTGAAGCCTGTAATGACGCAAGAGTTTATCGATACTTACCAACACTATCAGTTTGAAAGACAAATTTGGCCTGACGAAGCTAGACCAACTCCATTCGAAGTACAATCTACATACTCTTGTTAGTAAAATTATCAAAAAGCTTATGCTTTTTGATAATTCACATAAAATAAATCAAACAAAATTTAATCACAAAATCGTTTACTTCTTTTTAAAATTAATGATATAATAAATCAAAGACTTCTATAAAACAATCAGACAAAACAGTTATAAGAAAGAAGATTAGTTATCTCGCTTATTGTTCTCTATTGATAAATGAGATACCGCCATCTCTTTTGCTTTTTTAAAGTCTGTTTTGCCGCTGGCAAGTTTTGGCAGATCTTCCACATAAAAACTAAATGAGGGCTGCATAAGAGGTATCATTGTACTCTCTTTTATCCTTTTTTGTACATCTTGCGATGATAACTGACCATTGTATAAAAGCGCTATCTGTTCGCCCTTCTTTTCATCCTCTATCGCGACAACGACCGATGAGATTTCATCGCCAAATATTTTATCTATCAATGTCTCAACTTGTCCCAAACTTATCATCTCACCGCCAATTTTTGCAAACCTGCTATACCTATCAACTATACTCAAAAACCCGTCTTCATCTATATGGCCTTTGTCTCCCGTTTTATAGTATCTAACCCCGCCAAGCTCTACGATCACTTCTTTTGTTTTCTCGGGATCATTCAAATATCCCTTCATCACTTGAGATCCGCCGACTAATATAAGTCCATCTTCATTTGCACTCAAAGACTCTAAACTATCCGGATCTACTATTTTGATAATAGTGCCCGGTATTGGCTGACCGACACTTCCTTCTTTATTACATACAATAACTTTCATAGTATCCAAATCCAAAGCATTTGGCATATTACATGATACAACAGGTGAAGTTTCAGTAGTGCCGTAACCTTCAAGTATATCTATGCCGAACTTTTCTTTAAACGATCTTCTAATTTCAGGTTTTAGTTTTTCTGCCCCTGCCACAACCATTCTAAGAGAGCCAAACATCAATGGATTAAGTTTTTTATTTATTGTATAAAGTCTTAAAAATGTTGATGT
>DYLZ01000013.1:0-18936 GCA_020721775.1 Sulfurovum sp. | reverse complement strand
ACATCAATGGATTAAGTTTTTTATTTATTGTATAAAGTCTTAAAAATGTTGATGTAGCAAGTTGTTACGGTTAGACCAAAGGAGTGAAAGATAGGCAACGAATTTAACATCACATCATTTTCACCATACTGAAAAAGTGCTGCTACTTGTTTAATATTGGTAATTATATTTCTATTTGTCAACTCAACACCTTTTGGGTGCCCTTCGCTTCCGCTGCTAAAGAGGATTGTTGCGGTATCTTCTGTTGATATATGATCAAAATAACGAAACTTCAGCCACCACTTTGGCATTAGCAGCGCTTCAAAAAGAGTTTTTGTTTTTTGTGATCTTTTTATACTATCTCTCAAAGATTCTACTGTGACAACCTTATCTCCAAGCGTATCTCTAAAATCAAATCCTTTGGCGGTAAGCTTATCTAAAAATCTTTTGGATGTTACGACATGGGCAATCTCGGCTTGATCAAGAACTGAAACCATAACAGCAGAACTTAGCGTATAGTTTAAATTAACAGCTCTTTTGCCTATTATAAAAAGCGCTAAATTTACAATAGAGGCGATAGATGAGGAAGGTAAAAGAACGCCTATATTCTTTTCATTGTATTTTCTAAATATTTGTGAAAATATAAAGACTCCCGTCATGACTTTCAGATTATTTAAATCATTTCCCAACGAATCTACAATAGATCTTTTAAACGGTCTTGCCTTTGCCCATCTAAGCCAAGAGTGTACAAGCGGCTGCTCTTGGTTCATTGATTCTTGCCAAACTTCTCTAGAAAGCGCAACAACTGCCTGTTTTACTTCAAAACTGTTTGTATTTGCGCCTAACGGTTTTCCAAAAGCCACACGAACATCTCTCTTGTCTCCGCGTCTAATTATTGATTTGAAATAATTATTTGCTTTAGAAAATGTCGAGCCCCAAAGTCCATGTATATAAAATGGAACTATTTTGTGTTTTGTCCCGCTAAGCGCAAACTCAAATCCTTTTTTAAATTCATTCATTTGACCGTTAAAACTGATCCTTCCTTCCGGAAAAAGAGCAACAACTTCTCCATTATCAAGCTTTTCCTTGATGCCGTCTAAAGCTTTTTTGCTTCCGCTTGGCGATATGGGTATAACATGAAAAAAATCTAAAAAATGCTTTATATACCATTTGTCATAGTAAGATCTTTCCATTACAAACTTTATTGGTCTTGGAGTTGCCGACTGTAATACAAGCCAATCTATCCAGCTTATATGGTTACCAAGCAGAAGAACACCGCCATGGGGCGGAAGATTCTCTGAGCCGTGAAGAGCAAATTTGTATCTGGTTTTAAGAATAGGCAAAAGCATTATTCTTGCAAATAGATGCGGGATCTGTTTTACAACGATCAAGCTCACAATAAAAGTTAATATAGCTATTATAAAAAATAACATTTTGCTAGAAAATCCTGCTTCTACGACAATTATCGAAACTATTAAAAATCCTATCATAGCTATATTTTGAACAAAATTATTGCCGGCAAGTATCGTTCCTATATGTCTGGATGGAGAAAGAAACTGAATGAGAGCATTCAAGGGAACTATAAACAATCCTCCGAAAAATCCAAAACTAAAGCTTCCGATTCCAAGCCAAAATGCAGAACCTGCAAAGGCAAAGATCAAAAGTGATGCAAATATGCCTATAGAGCCAAGCGGAACAATGCCAAGCTCTATACGCTTTTTTGATAATTTTCCGGCAAAAAATGAACCTATCATAATGCCAACTGCGCTTAGCGCCATTATGGCTTGTATGGTTACCGCATTTGAATCATGAGTGATCTCTTTATAATGCACCGGAATAACAGAAACTAAAAGCTACCAACCCCAAAAAAACCTAAACCGATTATACTTCTAAATATGCTTTTATCTTTAAAAGTAGTATTTATATTTTGTTTTAAATACGCAAAATTAACATATTTTGAAAAAGAAAAAGAAGAATGATTTAAAACTTTTTTATTGACGGTTAGTCTAAAAGTCAGCAAAAATTCTATGGTACTAAGAATTATCAAAATGATGCCTATCGGAACCATATTGCTTATGATACTATTTGGAGTAAGAGCGTTTTTATAAAATATTTCAAACAATACGGAAAAGAAAAATCCGCTCAAAAGTATTGCTATTATAGTTATAGCCTGCACCAAACCATTTGCTTCGCCCAGATTCTCTTCGCCGACTATCTCTTTAATTATTCCATATTTTGCCGGTGAATATATCGTTGCTTGTATCGCTAACATTAAAGTCAAGCCAAATGCAAGATACCAAAGTCCCAACATATAGCTGAGTGTAATAAGAGCGGTTATTATGATTGCGGCGAATGAGGCATATCTTATTACGATCGCTTTCGAATATTTATCGCTTATAAACCCTGACGGCGAAAAAAAGCACAAATGGAATAAGCATAAGCGAGTTTATAATAGCGCTTAAAACTATGAGCGTTTCTCCATCATATATTTTAATAATGGTATTTTGTATAGTAATCTTATGAGCTATATCGACTACAACATTGATAAAAGTTAGTATTATAAAGGGGATAAAAGATTTGATTTTAAATAGAGAAAGATTCATATATACAATCCTATAAAAAGATTGTATATTTTATCTTATTTTGATAATTAAGAGTTTATGCCATTTGCTTAGCAACTTCAGCAGCAAAATCTTCTTGGGGCACTTCGATACCTTCACCGACTTCTAAACGAATAAATGAAATTATTTCAGCACTTCCGCCTACTGCTTTAGCTTTGTTTTCTATATACTGAGCTACAGTTATACTGTCATCCATAACAAATTTTTGATCAAGCAAACACTGTTCTTGATCTAGCGTTGTGTTGTCAGATATAAATCTAGCAAGTTGCCCCGGAATTATTTTGTCCCAAATTTGTTCAGGTTTGCCCTCGCTTTTTAGTTTTGCTTTGATATTCTCTTTGGCTTGGGCCAAAACTTCAGGAGTCAATTGAGCCATAGAGATATATTTGGGAACATTCAAAAGCGGTTTACCGAGTCTTGAACGCTCTTCATTCTCTTTTTCAATTTTGATTATTCTACCGGCAGTCTCATCAGCAATGAATTTAGCATCAAAATCTTTATAGCTAAGTGTTGTTGGTCTCATTGCGGCAGCGTGCATAGCAACATCTCTAAGTGGAGCGCTCAATGCATCAGCAGTTTTTGCACTGTCACATTTTGCCGCTATTATTACTCCAACTCGACCGTTTGCGTGTATATATCCATTTATGGCCGTAGTTTCATCGCCTACAAGCATGCCTGCTCTTCTTACAACTATATTTTCGCCTATTGTAGCAATTTGCATTGAAAGATACTCTTTAAATGATTGAGTATTGATATATGAGTTATTGATAGCATCAGCATCACATAAATCATTTTCAAATGCATGATTGATAGTATCGTTTACAAAGGTTACAAATTTTTCATTTTTAGCAACAAAGTCTGTTTGTGAATTAACTTCAACGATTACAGCTTTTTTGCCTTCAACTCTCATGCCGACTAAGCCTTCTGCTGCAACTTTACTTGCTTTTTTAGCTGCAGCGCCGAGACCTTGATCTCTTAACCATTCTACAGCTTTATCCATATCTCCGTCTGCTTCTGTTAGGGCTTTTTTGCAGTCCAGCATTCCGGCACCTGTCATTTCTCTTAATTTTTTAATATCTGCGGGTCCAAAATTTGCCATCAATTACTCCTCTTCGTTTAATGTTTCTTTAGTTTCAACAACAACTTCTTCAACTTTTTCGGCGCTAACCGGAGCTACTTCTGCAACTTCACCGTTATTTTCAGCAAGTATATTTTTGCCTTCATTGATAGCTTCTGCCATCTCTTTACAGAAAAGCTCGATTGCTCTGATCGCATCATCGTTTCCGGGGATTGGATAATCAACCAGATCAGGATCGCAGTTTGTATCAAGCGGAGCTACTATTTTTATCCCGAGTCTTCTAGCCTCCTTAACCGCAATGTGCTCTTTTACAATATCAACAATAAACATCATATCAGGAAGTTTTTGCATATTTCTAAAACCTGCAAGGTAAACATTTAATTTATCTTTTGTTCTGCTTAGCATCAAAGCTTCTTTTTTAGTCAAAAGTTTGATCTGACCATTTTCTTCCATTTGCTCTATGATCTCAAGTTTTCTGATTGATTTTTTTATTGTTGGATAGTTTGTAAGCATACCGCCCAACCATCTATTTGAAACATAAGGCATACCGCATGATTTTGCAGCTTCTTCTACTGCAACTCTTGCTTGTTTTTTTGTTCCTACAAAAAGTATTGTTTTGCCCTCAGCTGCTGCATCTCTAACGATATTGTAAGTATATTTAAAATATCTCAAAGTTTTTTGCAAATCTATGATATATATATTTTTTCTCTCACCAAATATGAATTTTTTCATTTTTGGATTCCATCTTCTTGTTTGATGCCCGAAGTGTACACCACACTCTAGCAAATCTTTCATTGTTACCATTTTGTCTCCTTGACTAAATTACTCTCGCTTATTTGGTTTGTATCCTCTGTAGCCCTCAACACAACAATTTGTGCAACCATACAAGGAATAACTACATGTGAGGTTTTCAAATTCATAAAGAAAATGAGGAATTATTATACCAAAAAATCTTAAAAAAAATGCAATTACTATAAGTTTTTGAAAAAGTAAAAAACAAAATCTTTAGGTATTTTAAAATTTTATCAAGATATAATTAAAGAAATATCAACCCAAATAAAGAGAAAAATATGGCAAAAGATCACTACTTCGACATTAGCGCAAAACTTGATATGATGGAGATAAAAAATGCTGTCATACAAGCACAAAAAGAGCTTGCTACCAGATTTGATTTCAAAGGGCTTGTGGCCGATATTGAGCTAAATGAAAAAGCAAAAACAGTAACGCTTAGCAGTTCAAGCGAACAAAAAATAGATGCTCTCAAAGATATACTTATAAGCAAACTTATAAAAAGAGAAATATCCGGCAAATCTCTTCAAGAGGTTAAAAGGGAAGGAATAAGCGGAGGCAATGTTAAATTTATCTACCGCATAGTTGACAGTATAGAACAAGATGAAGCCAAAAAGATAGTCAAAGCCATCAAAGATCTCAAACTCAAAGTAACACCGTCCATACGAGGGGATGAAGTTAGAGTCAGCGGAGCGAAGATCGATGATCTTCAAAAAGTTATGGCCAAGGTGCAAAAACTGGATCTCAATGCGCCGCTTGTATTTGGGAACTTTAGGTAATCGTCGTGATAGACAACATACAAGAGATAGAAAGCGTTTGTACATACTGCGGTGTAGGATGCGATATAATAGGAGTTATAGAGAATAATAAGATACAAAAAATATATGCGCACAAAGACGGGGTTGTAAGCCAAGGTAAACTTTGCATCAAGGGTAAAAGCGGTTATAACTTTGTCCATTCTCCAAACAGAATAAACACGCCGCTTGTTAAAAAATCATTTTTAGATAAAAATGAGCAAATTTTCAAAATAGTAAAAAACAATATAAAAGAGCATGATGAAAATTATTATAGCTGCGATGTAGATACGGCAACGACAATTGCGGCAATAAAACTTCAAGAGATAAAGTCAGTTTATGGAGGAGATAGTTTTTGCGCCATAGGAGGAGCTAGAACTAATTGTGAAAGTGCTTATTTGTTGCAAAAATTTTGTAGACAAAGCATGGACTCTCCACATATAGACAATTGTGCGAGAATCTGCCACTCCCCAAGTTTAAAAGGTATGAGAACAACTATAGGTGAGGGTGCTGCAACAAATCCATATAATGATATATATGAGACAGAGTTTATAGTTGTCATCGGCTCAAATACTATAGAAGCACATCCGATCATCGCAAATCGCATAGTAGATATGGCAAAAACACATAACAATCTAGCCATAATCGATGTCAGAGATACAAAACTCGCTAAGTTCGCCAAGCATAACTGCATCATACCTTTTGAAGCAAATCTAATGATACTCAATATGATGGCTTATGTCATTATAGATGAAGAACTTTATGATGAAAGTTTTTTAAAAAATAGAACAAAAGGTTTTGATGATTTTAAAGAAAAGATTTTAAATGATCCATATGCCAATCCTGAGTTCTGTAAGAACATAAAGGGATATGAATACCTGGCAAAACAGATACCCAATATTGCCAGAGAATATGCGATAAAAAAATCGATGATATTTTGGGGACTTGGAGTCACGGAACATCTTGACGGCTCATACGCCGTAATGGCGATAACGCATCTTGCCCTAATGACCGGCAATATCGGCAAAAGCGGAGCCGGTCTTATGCCGCTTCGCGGACAAAACAATGTTCAAGGCGCTTGTGATATGGGATGCCTTCCATACTTTGCGCCTGACTATCAAAAACCTAAAATTGACGGACTTATGACGCCTCAGCTTATAGATGAGATGATAAAAGGAAATATTAAAGCTATGATAAATGTGGGTGAGGATATAGCACACATTCATCCAAACCAAAACAAGATAGAAAAAGCCCTTGAGCGTTTAGAATTTTTAATGGTACAAGAGCTTTTTATGACTGAAATAGCCAAAAAAGCAGATTTGGTGATCGGAGTAAAAAGCGCTTATGAAAAAACCGGTGTTTATATCAATGCCATGAGAAGACTTCATCTCTCCCAACCACTCGTTCACTCAACACTGCCCGATGATTGGGAAATACTCAAAACTATAGACAATAAAATGGGTGGTGATTTCAAATACGAAACAAGCGAAGATGTCTGGGATGAAGTAACCAAGATAGCACACAGAAGATTTAGCGGAGCAAAATATTATAGGCTGGCAAGACACAGGAAAAGAGGTATGCAGTGGCCTATTCATTACGAAGATACTCCGATACTTCATCTTTTAGACTTTAGAACAGAAGATGGGCTTGGAGAGTTTCATTATCACAGATATAAACCAAGAGGCATGGTGGAGGAGATCCTAAAAGATGATTTTTATAATGATTCTCTTTCGGGTTACTACCTGACAACAGGAAGAACACTCGTTCATTACAATAACGCTGCTCAAACCAAAGAAAGTCCAAGACTTCAAGAAAGCTATAGTGAAGATATACTTTTAGCACCGATTGAAGCTGAGAATTTATTTGGAAGCGATAAGGTGATACTTAAAACTATCCATGGGCAAACAGAACCTTTGAGCGTCAAATATACCGATAAGATAAGAGCAAAGACGCTATTTTGTACATTCCATCATGCCAAATCAAAAATAAATCATATTTTCGGAGATGAATGCGATGAGCTTATCATGACAGCAAGGTTTAAATCGCTTAAAGTCGAGGTAATACCTCAATAATATGACAAATTGTCATATTATTTTCTTCTTTTTTTTATTTGTGTTATAAATTGTTATATTTTAATTTTGGGATATATCAATGACTAACAACTCTACAAAGGGCATTGGCGATGAAAATGAAACTCTTGCTGTAAGGTTTCTTATTCAAAATGGTTACACTATAGTCGAGCGAAACTATTATGCAAAAAAGTTAGGTGAAATAGACATCATTGCTTCAAAAGACAAAACGCTTCATTTTATAGAGGTAAAAAGCGCAAATGCCGATTTTGATCCTATATACAATATTACACCTGCCAAACTTCGCAAAGTAGTAAACTCGGCATATTATTATATGAAAGAACGAAAGTTAGATATTGCTTTTAGCATCGATGCTCTAATAATTCAAAAAGGTGATATAGAGTTGATAGAAAATATCACGCTTTAAACAAAATGGATTATAATATTGATAATTTAAGTAAAGCAGAAAAAATGAAACTCACAGACGAACAACTGGCACATTTTAGAAAAAACGGCTTTTAAATCCTGCCAAATTTTGCGCCCAAAAAGCAATGCGAAGCCATACTCGACATAGCTAAAGCTCATTTAAAGCATCGTATTGAACCTATCGAAACAGAGATTGGATATGATGTAAAATCCAAGGAATACCGTTTAGATGTTGCAGACTATAGAAGTATGCCACAGGAAGAGGATACTCCTGTCAGAAGATTAAGACAAGTGTACGATAGAGATATTGTATTTAAAGAGTGGATGGAAGATAAAAATATAAGACCTGCTTTAGAGCAAATACTAGATGACAAAGTAACAATAACTCTTGCTCATCACAACTCTATAATGACAAAAATGCCTTATGTAAGCACTCAAACAAGATGGCATTAAGATAGAAGATATTGGAGATATACGGATAATAATCTAGTCAGCATTTGGCTTGCACTTGGAGAAGAGTATCAAGAAAATGGGGTATTAGAGTTTATTCCAGGCAGTCATAAAATAAGATTCGATAAATCACAATTTGATGAAAAAGAATATTTTAAAGAAGACTGTGAACCAAATGTAGAATTGATTAAAAACAAAGTTTCCAAAAAAAACTTTATAAAGGTAATGTAGTTATATTTCACTCTCTTTTGCTCCATTGCGCAAATAAGAACAATACCGATACGCCAAAATTTCATTCGTATATACAGCGAAAGGGAGTAAGACAAAGGCATTGCCAAATACAAGATCAGACAAATTTAAAGAAATTGCTTTAAAATGATCAAAACAATATGTAAAAATATTGACAAAATAAAAAAGATTGGGTAGAGTTGCACTTGTTTAGTAATCATATTTTAAACGAAAATATGTATACTCTATTTATAAAATAAAAAGGAAAAAATAATGGGAAAATATATTGAATTGAACAATGACAATTTTGAATCAACTATAAAAGAGGGTGTTTCTCTTGTGGACTTTTGGGCTCCATGGTGCGGGCCTTGCCGTATGATAGCTCCGGTTATCGAAGAATTAGCCGCAGATTTTGAAGGAAAAGCAAATATTTGCAAAGTAAACACAGATGAAGAGCAAGATATTGCTGTAAGATTCGGTATCCGATCTATACCTACAATTTTATTCTTTAAAGATGGCGAATTGGTCGATCAAATGATCGGTGCAGCATCAAAAGATGTTTTTGCACAAAAACTAAACTCTCTTCTATAAAAAATATAGACAAAATAGGATTTTTCCCTATTTTGTCATACTTCTTTTACCACTTTTTGGATATAATCGCTTAAATTTATAACAAAATTAATTAAAACTTTTTAGGAAAAACAGATATGCTAGATTGTGCTATTATTGGCGGCGGACCGGCCGGATTAACTGCCGGTTTATATGCAACAAGAGGCGGGCTTAAAAATGTAACACTTTTTGAAAAAGGTCTTCTGGGCGGTCAAATCACCCAAAGCAGCGAAATAGAAAATTACCCCGGTTTTTTTGATCATACAAAAAGCGGTATGGACTTTATGGATAGCTGGCAGGATCAGTGCTTTCATTTTGGACTAAAACACCAAATGGATGAAGTTGTAAATATAGAAAAAAATGGCGAATATTTTAAAATAAATATTTTAGGCAAAGAGCCTGTATCTGCTAAAACTGTCATAGTTTGCACAGGAAGTACACCGAAAAAAGCCGGTATCAAAGGCGAAGATAAATTTTTTGGCAGGGGCGTTAGCACATGCGCTACTTGCGATGGATTTTTTTACAAAAACAAAGAAGTTGCGGTTCTTGGTGGCGGTGACACTGCACTAGAAGAAGCGTATTATCTTTCAAATATCTGTTCTAAAGTATATTTAATTCATAGAAGAGACAGCTTCAGGGCTGCGCCGTCAACCGTAGAGAGAGTACAAAAAAAAGAGAATATTGAGCTGATATTAAACTCTCATGTTATCGAAATAACAGGCGATGATATGGGTGTGAACGGACTTATTATCCAAGACGCCGACAAAGGTCAAAAAAGCCTAAATATCCCGGGAATTTTTATATTTGTCGGACATAATGTAAATAACAGTGTTTTAAAACAAGCTAACGGTAAGTTTTTATGTGATACAAATAACCAAGGACAAATCATAACAAATTTAAAAATGCACACATCCGTCGAAGGATTGTTCGTAGCAGGCGACATTAGAATTGATGCGCCAAAACAAGTAATCTGCGCGGCGAGCGATGGAGCTGTTGCTGCATTGGAAGTTATATCTTATCTACAAGAAAGGTCATAAATGATAAAAGTAGGAATATTAGGAAGTACAGGAAGAGTTGGAAGACTTCTTATAAATAATATATTAAATGATGATACTCTAACACTTGGAGCTTTGCATGTTTATAATGAATTAAAATTTGATGCTCCAAAAGGAACTGTGGTTACAAACAGCATGGAAGAATTACTTAATGCTTCTGATGTGATCATAGACTTTTCGGCTCCAAAAGCCACAGCTGCACTTTGCGAAGAAGCGCTAAAAAATCCAAAACCGCTTGTCATTGCTACGACGGGTCTTGATTCTCATGGACAAAATCTGCTAAATCAAGCGTCAGAAAATATGCCTGTACTTTATGCAACAAATATGTCAGCAGGTATTGCTCTTCTTAAAATGCTTGTAAAACAAGTTGCCGGAACTCTAAAAGATTTTGACATAGAAATAGTAGAGCAGCATCATAGACACAAAGTTGATGCTCCAAGCGGAACAGCTTTGACATTAGCCAAATTTGCGGCAGACGGAAGAGGAGTAGACATTGATAAAGTCAGGATTAGCGGAAGAGACGGCGTAATCGGCGCTAGAACAAAAGATGAGATTGGCGTAATGGCAATTCGTGGCGGCGATGTGGTTGGTCGTCATACCGTTGGATTCTACAACGATGGTGAATTTTTAGAACTTAATCACACCGCAACTAGCAGAGAGACATTTTCAAAAGGCGCCTTAAGAGCAGCGAAGTGGATTGTAAATCAAGATAGCGGTTTATACTCTATCAATGATGTTTTAGGTATTTAAAGAATTTTTTATGTGCGCAATAGTAGGAATTTACGGATCGGAAAATGCAGCAAAAAATGCGTATTATGCGCTTTTTTCTATGCAGCATCGCGGGCAAGAATCAAGTGGAATAAGTACAGCGGACGGTACAAAAATTCACTTGGTTAAAAAAAGAGGATTGGTTACGGATATTTTTGATGAAGATGCATTTAATCAGCTAAAAGGTAATTGTGCCATTGGTCACAATCGCTATTCAACAGCAGGCAGCGATTCTCTTTTTGATGCACAACCTGTATTTGCCAGATATAAACTTGGAGAAATTTCCGTAGCGCACAATGGGAATCTTGTCAATAAAAATGAAGTTAGAAATAGACTAATTGAACAAGGCGCTATTTTTCAAACAGGTATGGATACGGAAAATATTGTACACTTGATAGCAAAGAGTCAAAAAGACAAACTAATTGACAGAATAAAAGATATGATCACAAAGATAGAAGGCGCATATTGCCTTGTAATTCAAAGTAGATCTAAAATGTTTGTCATAAGAGATAGATTTGGAATTCGCCCACTTAGCCTCGGACGCCTTAAAGACGGCGGGTGGATAGTAGCAAGTGAAACTTGCGCATTAGATCTTATAGGAGCAACATTTATTAGAGATGTGAGACCGGGCGAAATGCTCATATTTGAAAAAAACAATAAAGAACCGATTTCAGAACAACTTTTTGAGCCTGATTTTCATCCATGCGCATTTGAATATATATATTTTGCCAGACCGGATTCTATCATTGATGGTACAAATGTATATGAATCAAGACTTGCAATGGGTAAAACTTTAGCCAAAGAACAGCCTTGTGATGTTGATCTCGTTCTGCCTGTGCCTGATAGCGGTGTAGCGGCTGCGAAAGGATTTGCGGAGGGTCTTGGTGTGCCGTTTGAAATGGCAATCGTAAGAAACCACTATGTCGGCAGAACATTCATTGAGCCGATGCAAGCCATAAGGGACTTAAAAGTTAAACTTAAACTCTCACCGATCTCTTCACTCATTAAAGGCAAAAGAATTGCTATCGTAGATGACTCTTTGGTCAGAGGAACAACTTCTAAACAGATTGTTAAAATGCTAAAAGATGCGGGAGCCGGTGAAGTGCATATGAGAATAGCAGCGCCTGAAATAAAATACCCATGCAGATACGGTATAGATACGCCGACTCAAAAAGAGCTTATCTCTTATAATAAGACTCCAAATGAAATTGCAAAAATAATAGGCGCTGATTCACTGGGATTTCTCTCAATTGATGGACTTATAAACTCACTTGGTAATCAAAGAAAATATTCACTAGTAAGCTTTGATGGAAGATATTTTGCAGGCGGAAGCGTATCAAGTCCCGAATGCAATGATTTGGATCTATAATATAAATGAATAAACCACTGCCAACTTTTGGAAGATACTTAAAAAGAAAATTTAAAAGCCGCGTTCAAAAACTGCCTGTCGGATTAAGCGGTTTTACATGTCCAAATATTGACGGCACTGTCGCAAAAGGCGGATGTACATTTTGCTCAAATGAATCGTTTAGTCCAAATTTAGCCCAAAATGCCAAAATAACACTAAATCTAACTAGCAAAAAAAATCCTCTTTTGGAGCAGCAGCTGCATGAACTTGATACACAGATCAAGCAAACTCAAATTGCTTTTAAAAAACGAGGTATCAAAAAATTTTTAGTTTACTTCCAATCTTTTACAAATACCTATGCACCGTTTTCTACTCTAAAAATCCTTTATGAAAAAGCTCTAAGCTATCCGGATGTCGTAGGGCTTAGCATAGGGACAAGAAGCGACAGTGTGTGTGATGAAGTTTACGATTATTTGGCAGAGCTTTCAAAAACAAAAGAGATATGGATAGAATTTGGCGTACAGTCGATTTTTGATGAAACTCTAAAAAAAATCAACAGAGGTCACAACGCAGCAAATGCAAAAGAGGCTATATTAAAAGCAAAAGCGAAAGGGCTCAATGTCTGCGCTCATCTGATATTTGGACTTCCTGATGAAACCAAAGAGATGATGCTGCAAACTGCTAAAGAAGTTTATAGCTGGGGGATTGACAGTGTTAAATATCATCCATTGTATGTTGTAAAAAATACGATGCTTGCCAAAGATCTTAAAAGCGGCAAATTTACCCCTATATCAAAAGAAGAGTATGCCGATGTACTTAAAGAGGCTATAAAAATAAAACCTGAACATATAATAATTCAAAGAATTACTGCAGGCATTGATGACGATACATTGCTTGCACCAGATTGGTGCGGATGGAGTAAAAATAAGATGATGGCATTTTTAAACAAAGAATTAAATAGTTAAATCATTTAACTCTTGCCTTTTTCTCTTCGATCCCGCTCATACCAAATCTTCGTCTAAGCTCTTGCTTGACGCGGTCAGGAGAAATTTCTCTGCTTGCAAGCCCGACAAGCGAATGATAAAGCAGATCGGCTGCCTCATATATAACATTCTCATCGCTTTCATTTTCAATCGCATCACAAAGCTCACCGGCCTCTTCTATGATTTTGCTCTTTAGCAACTCTTTGTCATTAAGAAGTTTTTTAGTCCAGGACTTAGTATCATCGCTATTTTTACGCTCTAAAATAGTATGAAATAAAGTATCAACTACACCGTATATTGCTCCGATGTCAACTTCTTTATCAAGCACCGTTCTTTCACTTTTAAGTGAAGTAAAAAAGCAACTCCTTCTTCCTGTATGACAAGCTACACCATTTTGCTTGATTTTTAAAAGCAAAGTATCGCTATCACAATCTAAGAGTATATCAACTATCTCTTGAGTGTGATTTGAACTCTCACCTTTTTTCCAAATGCGCTGGCGGCTTCTACTAAAATAGTGGGCATATCCGCTATTTTTAGTCAAATTATATGCTTCTTCGTTCATGTACGCAAGCATTAAAACATCGTTTGTTTCACTGTCTTGAACAATTACAGGCAAAAGCGGATTTTTTTGCCAATCAAGTTTTAAAATTTCACTCATTTAGTTTATATATGTCAAATAGTATTCATAGTCTTTATTTCTGCCAAAAACTATATCAAAATATGCTAATTGTAACTTCTTGGTCATTTCGCCTCTCGCGCCACATCCTACCTCTCTGGCATCAATCATTCTAACAGGTGTTATCTCAGCTGCAGTTCCTGCCAAAAATGCTTCATCTGCCACATAAAGCTCTTCTCTGCTTATTCTTCTTCTCTCTACTTTTATGCCCATATCTTGAGCTATCTCGATTACTGTTTTTTGAGTAATTGACTCCAGAGAGTTATCGTTTGGCGGAGATACAAGAACACCGTTTTTTACCATAAAAAATGCTGCTCCCGTAGCTTCAGCAACATAACCTTGATCGTCAAGCAACAATGCCTCTTCATAACCGCAATCAATAGCTTCATATTTTGCCATTTGTGAGTTTAGATAGTTCGCGGTTGCCTTAGCTTTTCCCATGGCAGATGTATTTGACGGACGGTTTATAGAAGATATTTTAAGCTTAATGCCTTTTTGCATACCCTCTTCGCCCAGATAAGCACCCCACTCCCATGCAGCGATAGCTGTTACGACAGGAGCGTCTTTATGGTAAACACCCATTACCCCATAACCCAAAAATGCAAATGGTCTGATATACACATTATCACCCTTAAACTCATTTTTTCTAATAAGTTCGATTTGAGCATTATTTAACTCTTCTAAGCTATATGGTATTTTCATAAGTGTCATTTTTGCTGATTCTAGTAATCTTTGAGTGTGATCGTTTAAACGAAATATTGCATAACCTTTTGCTGTTTTATATGTCTTTACTCCTTCTATAACGCCGTTTCCGTAATGCAGTGTATGAGATAACACATGAGTCGTAGCCTCAGCCCAAGGCTTAAACTCACCATCCATCCAGATATATTTTGCTTCATTCATTTTTTTGATTCTCCGCCTTTTTAAGTTGCAAAATTATACCCAAATACGGCTAATTTTAATAACATATAGATATAATGAAATTAAAATTTTATTGCAAGGCTATCATATGGAGAGTATTAAAGAAGCTAAACTGTTTTTTGGCTCTAAACAAGAAATTAGAGAAAATATATCTAAAATAATAAATCCATACACAAGCGATGTTGTTTCATATGCTCCTATTTGTGATGCAAATGATGCGCAAAAAGCTCTGAAAATTGCAAAAGAGGCATTTTTAAACAACAAACATACACCGCTTCATCAAAGAATCCTATGGCTGGAAGATGTCGCAAAAAAACTGGAAGAAAACAGAGAAGAGTTTGCTCTTATGATAACGAACGAAGTAGCAAAACCCATTCATTTTGCCCGCATTGAAGCAAGCAGATGCGCTGAAACCATTAAATTAACCGCAATGGCTCTGGCAAATATGCATGGTGAGACGATACCAACCGATATTATGCAAAGCGGCAGACAAACTTTGTCTTATTTCAAGCGGGTTGCGTGTGGAGTAGCAGTATGTATCACGCCGTTTAATTTCCCTTTAAACCTAATAGCCCATAAACTTGCCCCCGCTCTTGGAGCAGGAAATGCAGTTGTTCTTAAACCTGCGCCCGAAGCTCCGGCATGTGCATCTATGCTGGCTGAGCTTTTTATCAATTCACCGTATGCCGTTCCTGATATGCTTAGCGTAGTTTACGGTGATGCGGATGTAGGCTCGGCGCTTGTAAGCAGTGAAATACCAAGGGTTATAAGTTTTACCGGCTCTGTCGGGGTAGGAAATATCATTACCAAAAATGCAGGAATCAAAAAAATTTCACTTGAACTTGGCGGAAATGCGGCAACATATATAGATAAAGAGGCGGATATTGAATTTGCCGCCGCTCGTTGCGCTTATGGAGCATTTTACAATAGCGGTCAAGTATGTATCTCCTTGCAAAGAATATATATACACAAAGATATCTATGAACAATTTGCAAATGAAATTACCAAAGAGACAAACAAATTCAAGATCGGCAATCCATATGAGAACGATACATTCATGGGGCCTCTTATAAATGCCGATGCGCTGATCAGAGCAAAGAATTGGATCGACTCTGCGAAATCAGAGGGCGCTAGAGTATTGACAGGCGGAGAGATAAAAAACGATATTTTCCCTCCAACTGTCATGGCAGATGTTACAGATGATATGAATATAATCTGCGAAGAGGTATTTGCTCCAATCGTTAGTCTTGTGAAAGTTCAGGATTATCACGAAGCGATAAAAAAAATGAATAACTCTCCATACGGGCTGCAGTTTAGTATTTTCACAAATGATCTCAAACTTGCGCAAAGATTTATAGATGACAGCGAATCAGGCGGTGTTGTTATCAATGAGATACCGACGCTTAGATTTGATGTCCAGCCGTACGGCGGGGTCAAGCTTTCAGGAATCGGCAGAGAGGGTCCAAAATATGCCCTTGAAGCATTTAGTGAAATCAAAAGTGTTTCTATATACTAAACATAAAAGATTATATTATTCTATTCATACTTTCTAAACTGCTCCAGCCACTCTTTGTCGTCTTCGCTTAGAGTGCCGACTTTGCCCTCTAAGCTCTTTTTTATATTTACAAGCGCCCCTATATCCAAATATTCCAAAAGCGCCGGATCTATCGTAGGTTCATTTTTCCCATAAGAGATAAGTTTTTCAATTTCTTGCAATAATAGTTCTTTTTCTTTCATTTTGTTATAATACCAAAAAATACCAAAGGATAAATATGCTCAAAATCGGTGACAGCGTACCTGACTTTTGCCTTCCAAATCAAGATGAAGAGGAGATTTGCTATAGAGATATAAAAGGAAACTGGATCGTGCTCTATTTTTATCCCAAAGACAATACCCCCGGATGCACGACTGAAGCTTGTGATTTTACTGCTATGGTTCCTGACTTTAGAGAACTAAATGCTACTGTTATAGGAGTAAGTCCTGATAGTCCGGCTCGTCATCGCAATTTCATAGCAAAACAAAATCTTAAGATCACGCTTTTAGCAGACGAAAAACAAGAACTGTCTAATATTTTCGGCGTGTGGCAAAAAAAGAAAATGTGCGGTAAGGAATATATGGGAATTGTTAGAAGTACTTATATTATAAATCCTGCGGGACAGATAGCTTTTTCTTGGGAAAATGTAAAAGTCAAAGAGCATGCAGCAAAAGTCAAAGAGAAACTTTTAGAACTGCAAAAATAGCCGTTATTCCGAACTTGTTTCGGAATCTAAAAAAAGACCCTGAAACAAGTTCAGGGTGACAGAATTTATTATGTCGTTTAGCTTACATAAGCTTTATTTTGCGACCTTACATCCATAACCTGCTTTTACGACTGCCACACAAAGATCTTCAGGTTTTGTATTATTTTCTATTGTTACTTCAGCTGTGCCGCTTCTTAAAAACACATCCGAATTTTTTACTCCATTCACACTTGCCAAAGATGTCTTTACATTACTGACACATGCTGGAGCACATCATACCTTGAATATCGAGTTTGACAACTTTATCTGCGCTTGCAAATGAGGCAAAAAGCGCTATTATCAAAGCTATTTTTTCATATTTTTCCTTCGTATTTGCCTTGAAGCTCTTTATCTCCGGAAAAATATCCATTTCTCAAATCAACAATTTTATTTGCAACTAACTCTTGAATCTGTTTATCAAGTTTTAAAAACTCTTTTTCAGCTTTTTTATCAAACCCTACCGTGTACATTTATACCTGCTTTGGCAAAAACCTCTTCCATAGATACGATCTCGCTCTTGCCGCTTTTAATATCATCTATCCTCTTATCGCTTATTATCTCGTCAAGCGTGTCAAAGTAACTGCTCACTGCTTTTTCTATGATATATGTTCTGCTTCTATCAAGCTCAGCGGCATAATTATCCAAATCACTAAGCAGCGATTCATCCATTCTGATATTTATAGCTTTTTTGCTCATTGTATTGCCTTGTATATTATTGTAGATACATTACAATACAATACTACATTTTGTCAAGTTTTTGGAATACGAAAAGGTGTTCGAATTTTACGGGTTTTTTATAAATTCGACAATATTTACATTGCCATCAAAATCTGCCCAATCTAATACAATATCCTCATTTTGGTACATTCGTTCGGCAGTTTCTATTGCCTCGTCCAATGAGCTTGCATCAATGTGTAAAACTCTTGATAATCTTTCACTAATTTCAATATCGTATTGCATAATACTTCCATCTTTTTTTCCGATCTTAGCAAAAAAAGTTAAAGCTCAAGATCAAAATAGTATATATTAGCGTAAGCTATATAACCCTTCGCCTTCAAATCTAAGATAATCTTTATCTCTTAAAATTTGGAGTTGTTGCCTTATTTTTGCTTGTATGTTATTATTATTTGGATGCCTATCTTTTAGATATGTTTCAAATTTATATATGTCTGCAAGTGAAAAGTTTGGTTTTTTTATCTTATCAACACAATTCATAACATCAAGAAGCCATCCTTTTGCTTGAATATTTTTAGAAGATTGCAAAAAATTAATTTTATTCCATTCTTCTATAACTTTATCTTTGCTTTGTATTTGTTTATCTTTAACATAAAATATTTTACCACTATTTGGAATTTGTTCTATAAGAATATTACAACCAATCCAACCAGCTCTTTTCGCATTTTGCGATAACGGTTTTCTTTTTTCAATAATTTCAGGCACAAAAAAATATTTTGGTACAGCACAAAAGTTTATTACATCCAAGCTAACTATATCATAATTTAAAAAATAAAAATTTGGATTATTATAACTAATAATCCTTTCTATCATAGTATTATAGGCACCATCCGTTACTTTTTTACCTAAACCTTTGCCTTGTTTTGATTTTAGTTCATAATTTTCATTGCATTTACTACAATCAAAATCTTTGACTTTTTCATTATTCGGACGACTTATTAAATTACCTCCACAATATGGACAATAAAAATTTTCTTCTACAAATGACTCAGTAATTACTCTTATTTTCTGTGAATTATTTTTATAATCGTTACTTAACTCGATATATTTTTTTAAATTCATTTTATTGGCGCTACTGCTCTATCCTTATCATTCCAACTTTGCCATGAACAACGCTGAGTTTCTCTA
>DYLZ01000065.1 GCA_020721775.1 Sulfurovum sp. | reverse complement strand
TGCTACAATAAAACTAAGTAAAACTGTAATACAAAAGAGTTGAAAATGGCTAGGAAGAGACGACTAGAAAAAATAGGATTTTATCATATCATCAATCGTGGTGTCGCAAATTCAGATGTTTATCTAAACGATGAGGATCATCAAAAGTTTCTAGAAATTGTACAGGATGCAAGTATAGAATATAGTTTTGAGATTTGCTCATTTTGTCTGATGTCAAATCACTATCATTTGCTTCTAAAAACAAAATATGAAAATCTATCATCACTCCTGCAAAAGATAAATTCACGATACAGTATATACTTTAACAATAAGTATAAAAGAGTAGGACCTCTTTGGCAAGGACGGTTCAAATCCTGGTATGTATATGACGAATCATATCTCAAAGCACTTGTAAAATATATAGAGCTCAATCCTATAAAAGCAAATATTACCAAAAATATTGGTGAGTACAAATGGGCGATGAGCTCGAAAAATGTTGAATTTTCAATGTTAAATTTTAAATTAGTGGAGAATACAGATTTTGCCGATTATCTAAGCCATGAGGAGCAAAAAAAAGTTGATGAGATCTTCTCCGGTAAGTTAGATATAAAAGATAATGAGATCAAGCCTAAAAAACTCAAACCGCTGGAGGATTTTTTTGATATGTCATATAATAGGGAAACGGCTATCATCAATGCTATAAAAAATGGATATAAGCAGAGTGCAATAGCAAAATATCTCAATCTCTCACCTGTCGCTATTTCTAAGATAGCAACAATATATAAGCAAAAAGTCCAACTGTTTGATCGCCTGAGAGACAAAGGCCTTTTTTGGAGTTATGGCAAACACATGACCTTCGAGGAAGCCGGCGAGAAGTTAACCATAGAGTATATACTCAAATATGGAGATTTTGATGATATTGTGTCATGTATAAAACTCTTTGGCAAGAACAAGACAAAAGCTAACTGGAATGAGAGATTGAAAAGCAATAAACAATTTATCAAAACAAATTTGATGATCGCAAGGGTGTTTTGGGGTATGGATGTAGAGAGTGATTATTTTAAAGGTATAAAAAATGAAAGATTTGAAAAACTTAGAATGCTTGCTTCCTAAAACAAAAGAATTACTTCTTGAGCTGATAGAAACTTGCAGTTTCTTAGAAAAGTATGTTTTTGTGGGCGGTAGTGCTTTGGCATTACATATATGCCACAGAAAGAGTGAAGATTTGGATTTTTTCACTTTTGAAGATAGCTTTGATAAAAAAGAGATACTTGAATATATCAAAAGATTTGAAAATATAGAAATAATAAATCAAACAGATGAGCAGATAGATTTGTTGATAAACGGTGTCAAGGTTACATTTTTCAATGCAAAGTGGAGTTTTTTGAAGCCAGTTAGGGTATCTAAATTTAATCTCGCTACTCTAGAATCCATCGCAGCAATGAAAGTTAATGTTTTATTTTTGAGAGCTAAATTTAGGGATTATTATGATCTATATTTTTTGGCAAAAGAAAAAATGAGCCTAAAAGAAATATTCAGAGCAAGTGAGCATATCGTTAAAGGAATTACTTTTAAACTGTTTGCTGTTGCGCTTGTATATATCGATGATATTGAAGATGACGACATAAGCCATCTTCAGCCAAAAGAAATCATTTCCAAAAAAAAGATTCGGGAGTTTTTTCAAAAAAGAATAAAAGTATGTTAGTTTTTAGTTTTTGGATAAGCGGGGTCAGAGGTTTACTTTTAACTAAAAAATTGCTATATGTTATAATGAATAGATATGGATCCCCGCCTGCACAAGGATGACAGCTAATGCGTGCGGACTGCCATACTTCGTTCACGATGACAATAAATTTTTTTCAACAAATTAAACAAAATATGATATAATCTTTTCAATCAATTGAAAAGAGGTCAATATGGCATATGACATCATTAGAAAAACTATATGAATTTTCAAATCTTTATTTTTCGCTTCCTACTCCAAGATTCAAAAGGTATTTGTTTGACAAAATCGATTTTGCATCCAAGATCATTGGGATACTGGGTCAAAGAGGTGTCGGCAAAACCACACTTATACGACAAATAGCCCAAAACTATGAGATCCCGTCTTCAAAAATGCTTTATATTAGCAGCGACAATATCACAGACAGTTTAAGCCAAATAGCAAAACAGTTTAGCGCTTATGGCGGGAAATTGCTCATCATAGATGAGATCCACAAAGCTGACAATTTTGCAAACGAACTTAAGATCATTTATGACTTTTTAGATATTAAAGTGATCTTTTCAGGCTCATCCGCGCTTGAAATAGAAAATAGCAAAGTGGATCTGAGCAGAAGAGTTCTTTTTTATGAACTTCATTCCCTCTCTTTTAGAGAGTTTCTGGCCATTAAGTTTGGGTTTGATCTGCCGATATTGACTTTGAGTGATATTTTACAAAACCATCAAAATATAGCTTTAAAAATAACAAAACAGATGAAATCCTTGGAATATTTTGCTCTTTACAAAGAGTTTGGTGCTTATCCGTTTTTTACCGAAGGTGAGATAGGCTACAAATTAAGGCTTAATGAGATCATAAATATTATCTTGGATAGTGAAGTGGCTACGATTTACAATGTAGATAGTGATAAAATAAATACAATAAGAAAATTATTGCATCTTCTGTGCAGTTCCGTTCCGCTTGGGCTTAATATACAAAATATTGCCCAAAGTGCTGCTGTGAGCCGAAATACACTTTATAGTTATTTGTATTATTTGCAAAAAGCGAACCTTATAGAAATCATCGGTGGAAATTTTGCAAACAAAAAACTGCTCAATAAGCCGGATAAAATATATCTTGAAAATACAAATCTATATAATATTTTATGTTCAAATAAAAACATCGGAAGTATAAGAGAGAGCTTTTTTGTGTCACAAATAAAAATAAATCATAATATCAAATATGCTAAAAAAGGCGACTTTATAGTGGATGACACTTATATATTTGAGATCGGGGGCAAAAACAAAGGATTTGAGCAGATAAAAGATATAAAAAATTCTTTCGTAATATCCGATGATATAGAGGTCGGATTTGGCAACAAAATACCGCTTTGGCTTTTTGGCTTTTTGTATTGACATCCCCGTCATTCCGGACTTGATCCGAAATCCATAAATAAAAAGTGGATCCCCCATCGGAGTTGAGGATGACAGTTAGCGTGGATACCGAATCAGGTTCGGTATGACAACTTTTCATCCTTTGATATACTCAGCTTTTTTAGAAAACATAACTCAATTTTACACCATTGTACTCTGTTCCTACTATCGGTTGAATCTCAACACCTTTATAAGAAGTTGTAAAATACCAACTTGAAGCTATGCCCAAAGCAGCTCCGGCTAAAACATCTCTAGTATAGTGCTGATTAGAATTGACACGGCTATAGCCAACATATATAGCACCAATATAAGCAGGTATGGCATACTCCAGCCCATAACGCTTATGGATCAATGTAGCTCCGGAAAAAGCACTTGAAGTATGGCCTGACGGAAAAGAATCTTTATCAGTACTATCCGGCCGTTGCTCTCTAACGGTATATTTTAACAAATATGTACTTGCAATGGTTGTTCCATATGATTTATAAAACTGTGTTTCTCCCTCTTCATCATCCAAGCAAAGAGTCGTTCCATACGCAATCGCAGGAATAGCCACGGATAAAATATCACCGATCGTTTCGGTGTTGCTTTTAGCGGAGATAGTTTCTGTAGACAGCAAGCCTGATATAACAATACATAGTATTTTTCCACTTTTTGAATGAAGCAAATTCACCATTGTAATATTTTCCCACTTATAGCCGCGAAATAGTTGTCATCATATATGTTGGAGTCATTGTATCCTGCACTGAGGCCTAATTCTATATTGCTATA
>DYLZ01000064.1 GCA_020721775.1 Sulfurovum sp. | reverse complement strand
ATGACTTTTTTCCGGGTGCGGCTGAAGACCATAAATATTGTTTTTTTGAACAGCGCTTGTAAATTTATATCCGTAATGCGTGGTGCCTATGGTATATTTATCATCACACACCACATGATAAGAGTGTACAAAATAAAGATAGAATTCTTTTTTCATTCCATCAAACAATGGACTCTGTTTTTGCACAAAGAGTTCATTCCACCCCATATGCGGAATTTTGAGTTTATGGTCAAATTTTGTTTCGTCAAATTTTACTATTTTACCATTTATTAATCCCAAACCGGCATTGGAGCCAAACTCTTCGCTGCTCTCAAAAAGCAGCTGCATACCAAGACATATTCCAAGTAAAGGCTTGCCGCTTGCAGCAAAATTTTTGATAGCTTCATCCATGCCGCTTTTTTTTAAGTGATCCATCGCATCGCCAAATGCGCCAACTCCTGGAAGCAAAAGTTTGTCATAGTTTTGAATATTATCAGGATCGCTTTCTATGTTAGTTTTGATGTTAAGCTTAGTAAAAGCGTTTGAAACAGAGGCTAAATTGCCCATATTATAATTAACGATTCCTATCATTACTCTATCTTTATTTTGGTTAGTTTTTTTATTATATCAAATTAGGTTTAAAGCACATATTCACTTTCTTTGGATTATTTTGTTTATCATAAAGACAAAGTTCCGTCATTGCTAGACCTTTAGTCGCGACAATCTATTCTTTTGTGGATTGCTTTATTTTTTATTCGCAAAGACTGATATTTTTCTGTCTCGTCTATTATAAACTATAGAGTAAAATATCAATAGTAATGCGCTTAAGGAATCATGGTTGTCGTCTAAAAAATTAAGAAGAAATATACTTATACAGCAAATACAATATCAATTTGTTCGATTATTTTTGGCTCTAGCAAGGATCTTGCCAAAAAGGTTGATATATTTATTTACAATTATTCTTTCTATGGTCGGATTTTATCTAATGAAAAAAAGAAGAGAAACCGCTGTTTTAAATTTAAAACAGATCTATAATTTAGATGATAAAAAAGCTTATGCTTTTACTAAACAAGTTTATAAAGAATTATCACAGACTGTTGCAGAGATACTATTGATGGTGGTAGATAGATTTGATATTGATGATGCCGTTATAAATTCCGATGAAATAAAAAAGCAATTATCTATAATTAAAGATCACGCAACAAATGGTATTATACTGGTAACAGGACATTTTTCCAATTGGGAGCTTTTGGCTCATTTCTTAGCAAAGCATGGTCTGCCTATGGTGGTCGTAGGAAGAGAGGGAAGCAATAAATTGATAGATAAACGCATAACAATACCATTTAGAAATTCTTATGGCAACAAAGCTGTATATAAAGATAAAGCAATGATCGCAATGGCAAAAACACTAAAAAGCGGTGGAAATGTCGGTATGCTCATAGATCAAAAAACAAGCGGCACTCATAGTGCCAAAGTAAAATTTTTTGGACATAAGGCAAGCACCACCTTATCAACGGCTGCATTGAAATTAAAGTTTAACCCTCTCGTAATTCCCGTAAGTGTTGTTAGGGAAAGTAGAGGACGCTATAGGTTGTATATCGACTCTCCGATTGATTATGTTGCAAGTGAAATAGATGATGAAAAAGAAAAACTAATTGCAATGACAGCTAAATACAATGCCGCTATAGAACATATGATACTTAGAGCGCCGGATCAATGGTTTTGGATGCACAATAGGTGGAAGTGGTGAGCAGAGCACTTATTTTTAGCGATAACAAAAAAGGTCATCTGAACCAATCAATAGCCTTTTGCAAATATATGGACTTAACTTACGATATTGTAGAGATAAGATTTAAAAATAGATTTTTAAAGTTATTATCGTATATGTTTGATAGAGTAGGTCTATATACTATGTCTATTTTTAAAATGAGAGATGGACTGCCACACTCCGTTCGCAGTGACGGCCATTGCGAGAAGTGTACGACAAAGCAATCCACATCACAATCATCACTAAAAAATAAGAAATATAACCTTGTAGTATGCGCAGGATCTAGCACTTACTATGCCGCAAAAGTTATAGCAAAAAAACTAAAGATCAAGTCCGTTACCATGATGCTGCCAAGCGGATACAGATATGACTACGATGTGATCTTTGCACAAACTCACGATAATCCGCCAAAAGCGTCTAACATTATAGAGATCCCGGCAAATTTTTCTTTTATAAAACCGATAGGCTTATTTAAACCCAAAAAACAATCGATTGGCATTGTAATAGGCGGAAATAACAGTTATTTGGAGATGAATAAAGACAAATTAAAAGTCCAACTTGACTTCATAAAAGAACAATACAAGGATTTTGAGATAGCCGTTACCTCGTCCCCAAGAACGCCAAAAGAGATCGAGGAATTTATAAAAAGCTATCATTTTGACTATGAAGTCATATATTCACTTAATCCCATCAATCCGATACCTGATTTTTTAGAACACTGCGATACTGTTTTTATAACAAGCGACAGCACATCGATGATAAGCGAAAGTATCTCATATGGAGAGGCAAATATAGTTATTTTACCGCTACGCTCAAAAAAAGAAAATAAATTCAATAGCTTTATATCAAAATTGGAAAATGACGGGTATTTGCATATATTTAATGGTAAAATTATAAATAAAAATAAAAAGATAGATTTTAAAGAATTCGTAAAAGGCTTAGAGGATGACTAAAACATACATACTTGACTTTTTATCTAATCACAAACAAGAATTTGAACAAAAATATGGGGTAACAAAAATAGGATTGTTTGGTAGCTATGCAAGAGATGAAGCAACAGAAGAAAGTGATATTGACATTGCAGTCGAAATAGAAAGTGAAAATAAGTTTAGAAGTTTTTTTGGTTTAAAATATTTCATTGAGGATGGCCTTCATCATCAAGTTGATTTGGGCATCGAGAGCACATTGAAATCTGTGGTGAAAGATACAGTTTTGCGAGATATTATTTATGTCTAAAAGGTCTCCAAAGCTTTATATAGGGGATATATTGGATTCTGCTAGTGCTATCAAAGAGTTTGTTGATGGTATGAATTTTGAAGAATTTGTACAAGATAGAAAAACATACAGTGCAACCTTACGGGAGTATATCGTTATCGGTGAGGCTGTATCGGCTTTGATTGATTTACTTGAAGAGCAATTCTCACAGTACCCATGGAGGATGGTCAAAGATTTTAGAAATTTTGTCATCCATGAATATTTTGGAGTAGATGCAAAAATTGTTTGGGATTTAACACAGTTAGAGTTAGATGAATTAATAAAAAATATTGAGAAAATAAACTTATGAAAATAGTCCAACTACTTCCAGAACTAAATGAAGGTGGCGTAGAAGTTGAAACTATAGAGTTAAGTCGAGAATTGAGCAAACTTGGGTATGAGAGTATCGTTATTAGCTGTGGTGGCAAATTGGTTTCAACCATAGAAAAAGATGGTGGCAAACATATCAAATTTGATATTGCTAGCAAAAATCCGTTTACTGCGCCATGGCGTATCTATAAACTTAGAAAATTACTAAAAGCATTAAAACCCGACATCATTCACGCTAGGAGTCGTGTTCCTGCATGGCTTAGCTTTTTGGCAAACAAAACTCTTCATATACCGTTCGTTACTACAGTTCATGGATTTAATAGCGTGAGTTCCTATAGTAAGATAATGACAAAAGGTGATGCTGTTATTTGCGTGAGTAATGGGCTAAAAGAGTATATACAAAAACATTACAATATACCTTCAGAAAAAATTACAATTATTCCAGGAGGGATTGATTTAGAAAAATTTAATCCAAATAATTTGGATAAACAATTTATTACCGATTTTAAAAAACAGTATGATTTGGATGATAAATTTATTGTTAGTGTTGTTGGGCGAATAACCCAGCTTAAAGATCTTGAAACATTTATTCATGCTATAGCTATTGCAAAAGAGACAATACCTCAAATCAAGGCACTCATTGTTGGTGGTGTACATAAAGATAAACAAAGCTATTTTCAAGACTTAAATAAATTAGTAAAAGAATCCGGCTTAGAAAATGAAGTTATTTTTACAGGCTCACAAACAAATGTAGCAGAAATATATACTTTGAGTGATGTTGTAGTAAGCGCATCAAAAAAACCGGAAAGTTTTGGACGCAGTGTCGC
>DYLZ01000063.1 GCA_020721775.1 Sulfurovum sp. | reverse complement strand
AAGCGTAGTCCTTGGTTTTGCTTTTGTTTTCATATTTATCAAACAGTATAATGGGATACAAGTTATAAGATCAAAAAGAGGATAATCAGGTCAAGGGACTTAATATCCCCTAACCTCCTTAACAGCTTGAACCATATTTTTCAAACTAGGTATTACTTCTTCATATTTTCTAGTCTTTAGGCCACAATCAGGATTTATCCATAGTTGTTTTTTTGGTAAAACTTCAAGCAACGCCAAAATTTGATCTTTCATCTCTTCCACACTTGGTACTCTTGGAGAGTGTATGTCATAAATGCCCGGTCCCACTTCTTGTTTATAGCCTACCTCTTTAAAAATTTTAAGCAACTCATTGCCGCTTCTGGCAGTCTCAATCGATATGACATCAGCATCCATTGCCTCTATCGTTTTAATAATATCATTAAATTCACTATAACACATATGAGTATGTATCTGCGTTTCTTTACGAGCTGAAGATACTGAGAGTTTAAAGCTCTCAACCGCCCATTTTTCATACTCCGGTATATTTTGCTCTCTTAATGGATACCCCTCTTTAAATGCGGCTTCATCTACTTGAACTATTTTTATTCCATTTTTTTGCAAATCATCTATCTCATCGCTAAGCACTAAAGCTATTTGTGTTGCAATTAAACTTCTTGGTATATCTTCTCTAACAAAAGACCAATTTATCATTGTTACAGGGCCAGTTAGCATACCTTTGACAAGCTTATCTGTTTTGCTTTGAGCATATACTATCCACTCGTACCCGAGAGTTCCTTTTCTGCTGATATCTCCATATATAAACGGCGGTTTTACGCATCTGCTGCCATAACTTTGTACCCATCCATTAGAGCTAAAACCGTATCCGTTAAGTCTTTCGGCAAAAAACTCAACCATATCATTTCTCTCCGGCTCCCCATGAACAAGCACATCAATACCTATATCTTCTTGGATCTTGATACACTCGTCTATATAAGCTTTTATATAATCATTGTATATATCTTCTGAAATTTCACCTTTTTTAAACTTAAGTCGTGTAGCTCTTAGTTCAGATGTCTGTGGAAATGAACCTATCGTTGTTGTGGCCAGATCGCCATATCCCAATACCTCTCTTTGAACGGATATGCGATCCTCAAAACTATCATCCCGCTCAAATTTCTTAAGCTCTTTTAATCTTTGCTCCACATCACGATTGTTTATTTTTGTAGAAGTTGATTTTCTTAATAAAATATCTTTGGTTTCATTATATTTACTTAGTTCATCACCATTTAGACTATCAAAGCCGGCAAAAAATATCTTTGCGATCAGAGAAACTTCATCAAGCTTTTCAATACCATAACTCATCCAGCTTTTTAACTCATCATCCATTTTTTGCTCATATGCAAGAGTATATGGAGAGTGCAAAAGAGAGCAGCTTGTAGAAACCAATATATTCTCTTTTTTGACTGTTTTGGCGATAGTGTTTAAAGTATCCAAAGAAGCATCAATATCATTTTTCCAGATATTTCGTCCATTTACAATTCCCGCAATGAGCGTTTTGCCGCTTTTAGCTACAATATCCAAAGATTTTAAATTCTCTTTACCGTGAACAAAATCAAGCCCGATAGCCCATATCGGAGTTTGGCAAAGAGTTGCTATAGAATCATTTATATGCTCAAAATATGTTACTACTGCTATTTTTATTTTTGTGGAAACCAAAGCCAATCTGTCGTAAACTTTTTTAAGATTAGATAGTAATATATCATTAACCCCTCGAACCAAAATAGGCTCATCAAACTGTACAACAACCTCATCATCAAGTGTTGATATAGCACCCAATAGCTCTTCATAGAGCGGCAATAGCTTATCGATAAAGTCATAGCAATTGCCATTATCACATTTACTAAGTCCTAAATATGTAAGCAATCCTATAATGTTAATTTTTGTTTTTACTCCGATCTCTTTTGCTTCGTTATATTCACTAATGATCTTTGTTGCATCAAGTTTAAAATCCATATTTTCATTAAGTTCCGGCACAATGTAGTGATAGTTCGTATTGAACCATTTTGTCATCTCCATTGCTACTGCATCCCTGCTGCCTCGAGCCATTGCAAAATATTGCTCTATGCCGTTTAAGTCTCTAAATCTCTCAGGAATTGCTCCTAGCATAAAAGTAGTATCAAGCATATTGTCATAAAATGAAAAGTCATTTGAGCTTATAAAGTCAATTCCCGCCTTTTTTTGATATTCCCAATGTCTTTTCTTAAGCGCTTTTGCCGTGTTTTCAAGTTCATCAAATGAAATCTTTCCACTCCAAAAATCTTCAAGAGCAAATTTTAACTCTCTTTTTTCTCCAATTCTTGGAAACCCGATAATATATGTTTTTCCCATAGTTTTTTCCTTTTAATAATAATTTATGATATTTTTATGATGTGGTAATAATTAAATAAAAAATGGAGGGTGTGTACCTGTGCGTCTAAAAGCATACCAAGTGGTATAATATGGACATCGTGGGATAAAATGGTTTAAAAGAAGCGTTAGCCTGACAGATTGTTTATATGACTTAGCGCATCTGCAAACTTTTGTATTCTCAAGCAAAAATTCTAGTTCTATTGGCGGATCATCATCGATCTCATCGTCTTGCACACCAATACTGCATTTGCTAAAAATTTGTTTCGAGGCTATTTCATTTGCATGAAGTTTTGAGGCGGTACTATAGGCTATTATAGAAGCAAATCTAAAATATCTTTTACCAAAACCTCTCAAATATTTCATTTTTTAACCCTCTTGAATCTTCAAAATATTTTCAATTCTTTTTATGCTCTCATCTACACCGATGATCGCCATGATCTCATCAAGCCCTGCTCCGCTCATAGAACCCAACAATGCGACACGAAGAGGTTGTCCTATCTTGCCAAAACCTATCTCTCTTTCGGTAACTAATTTTTCCAAAACCGCATGATAGTCACATGGCAAATGCAATGAATCTTTTAAATCAAAAAGCAACCGGGCAAAATCATTTAAAATATCCGCTGTATCATCTTTAAAAGCTTTCTTAAAATCTTTTTCATTGTAACTTTTCGGCGCATTTAAAATCATTTTGATCTGCTCTGCAACCTCAACTAATGTTTTGCCTCTTTCCTTTGTGGCATCAAGCAAAAGCTCAAGTTTATCATGCCCTTCTATTTCTACACCAAAATCTTTTAACATAGATGCCAATGTTTGATTTGAAGTGTTTTTGATATAGTGGCTATTTAGCCACAAAAGCTTATCCAAGTTATAGCTTGACGAGCTTTTATTTATATCTTTTGGATCAAATAGCTCTATCATCTCTTTTATGCTAAAAATCTCTTGATCTCCATGACTCCAGCCAAGGCGAATCAAAAAGTTCAAAAGAGCTTCCGGTAAAAATCCATTTTGCTTATACTCCATAACATCCGTTGCACCGTCACGCTTACTTAGTTTTTTGCCCTGTTCATTGTTTATCATCGCCACATGAAAAAATCTTGGGATCTGAAACCCAAGCGCATTATAAACCACGATCTGTTTTGGTGTGTTATAAAGATGATCGTCGCCTCTAATGACATCAGTTACCCCCATCAGCGCATCATCGATCGCTACTGCAAAGTTATATGTCGGCGTACCGTCGCTTCTGGCTATGATAAAGTCATCTACTTCGCTGGTTGCAATATTTATATCCCCTTTTACGCCATCCTTGAAACTTATCATACCCTCCAGTGGAGCTTTGATACGAATAACAGGCTCTACCCCTTGCGGTGGAGTGCCTGTAAAATCCCTGTATCTGCCGTCATATCTAGGGCGTTCTTTTTTTGCCATTTGTTCTTCACGAAGAGCATCAAGCTCCTCTTTTGTCATATAGCATTTATATGCTTTGCCTTCACTCAAAAGTTGATCTACATATTTTTTGTATATATCAAATCTTTTGGATTGATAATATACCTCTCCATCATAATTCATACCGACCCAGTCAAAAGCTTCTATAATAGCCTTTAAAGCCTCTTCGCTATTTCTAGCCATATCGGTATCTTCAATGCGAAGCAAAAACTTGCCATTATTTTTTCTAGCCCAAAGCCATGAAAACAGCGCTGTTCTAAGCCCCCCAATATGCAAATAGCCGGTAGGCGACGGGGCAAAACGAGTAACGATCATCTCTTAACCTTCTAAATATTATGTAAAATTATAGCAAAAA
>DYLZ01000062.1 GCA_020721775.1 Sulfurovum sp. | reverse complement strand
TGAGGGGAGATAAAATTATTGCATTTTGCAATATTTTTTGTTAGTAATAAAAATAGGCTCAAGACAACTTAACGAGGTATAAAGTGCTAAAAAGGTACGATAATACCGATGAAAAACAAGTATGTAGAGCGTTCAAGAATTTCAGAAGCAAAATTTAGAGAAATTATAAAACTATTTTCCCTTGATTTAGAAGCAGATAAAGTAGCTCAAATTGTAAATCTAAGCAGAAATACGATCAATAAATATTTCAAAGCTAATCTCTCGTTCCCACTTGGAGAGACCGTGAAAAAACCCTCACAGTCTCATCTCCTAAAACCTATATTTTAAATCCATAGCCAACAATTTTTCTCTCCTAGAACCATAAAAATCAATATTTTCAATATAATAGCTCCAAATAGACAAAAACAAAAAGATATAAGCTGCTATTTGGGCTTTTATCTCTTCAATGTTTCCCTCTTTTAGGGCAATTATTAGTTTTCTAAACAGAGCTATCCCTATGAGATTAAGCAGTCGTCTGAAATTGTAACTAAACATGATCAGGGCATTCTCGCCCGATACCTTTTCTATACCTCTTACCAAGAAGTGATCCCATCCTAGTTGTCGTTTGATCGTACCAAATGGGTGTTCAACCATAGAACCTCTTTTTTTGATAAGTTCTTTGGAGGTAGATGTTTTCATTTTCTCTTTGTATTGGGTTACGGTATCTGCATACTCTGATCGGGACACTTTCTTGTAAGCAGTTGTTTTGGGGATACACTTGTCTCTTAAGAGACAAGCTTTACAAGTTTTACTGCCTGCTCTGTAAATATAACCCTTTGTTCCATTGTCTTTGGTGATTATAGAGTTGCTTTTAGTAAGTATTTGTTGGTTTGGACAAGTAAAGCTATCGCTTTGCTTGTCATATATAAAATCACTATAGAGATAGTATCCTCTCCCTTCTTGTTGTTTCTCTTTATTGGGGATAGCAACAACGACATCTATACCGTCTTTTTGACATTTGTCTATCTCTTTTGCACTATAATAACCTGCGTCAGCTATCATGGTCATCTTGTCATTTTTGGTTATCTTTTTTGTCAGTGTTGCCATTTTATGGAGTTTACCGTTATCGTTATTGTCGCTGCTCACCTCTGTCGTTACAATAAACTTAAATGTAGAATCTACAACAATTTGAGCATTATACGCCATGAGATTATGTGCAGGTTTTCTCATAAGTTTTGCATCAGGGTCTGTTCTGTTGTATTGAGTCAATCCCATCTCTTCAAGGAGAGCCAAATCCCTATCTTGTTTAGCTTTTCTTTCTTTCATCTTTTGCAAATCATTTGTTGGTAATGGAGCAAGCGCTTTATCATTTTTATCTTCACTGTCTGCAAACTCCATCTTTGCAAGATAAGTATCGATTCTTTCATTGATCTCTTTGAGGTCTTGTACAACACTCTTTTTTAGGATAAGCTGATTCTTTGATGCATTAGCTCTTAGGAATGCTCCATCTACTGCTGCGAGTTCCCCTGTGATTAAATCTAACTCTTTACACAAGAGGGTAAACTCTCTAAATACTTGTTTGAGGGCTTTACTGTTATCTTTTCTGAAATTGGCTATTGTTTTATAGGATGGCTTCAGTCCTGCGCACAACCACATCATTTCTATATTTCTTGCTATCTCTGTTTCTAGTTTTCTGCTGCTTCGTATTTTATTGAGGTAGCCATAAATATAAATTTTTAATAACAGTTGGGTCTGGTAAACTTTAGACCTATTTTTATTTGAGTTTAAAGAGGATTTTCTCTTAAGCTCTTTAACATTATACTATACAAATCATTAGCTCTATTATTGAATCTAAACTCACTCTCTTTTAGGTGCAAATAGAAGGTATCATCACTAAGGCCATTAAATTGGTATAGCCTTCTTTTCGTAAAGCTCCAAAAGCTTTCAATGCCATTCACATGAGATTTTCCTCTAACAAATTCATCTTGAGAATGATAGACTCTATAATGCTCATATCCATTTAAAATCAAACCATCATAAGCCTTCCAACCATCGGTGTGAATTGTGCTTCCTTCAAGCACCTTACCCTCTATAATGGGCATTAGTTCACTTTTGGAGCAGTTCTTTACAATCTGAACATAGACATTTCCTTCTCTTTTTAGTAAACCAAACACAGGTGTTTTACCGGCAGCTCCTCTGCCTTTTTACCTCTAATTCTTTTTGCTCCAAAGTAGCTCTCATCACATTCAAACTCTCCATGTAAAAGTTCTACTTTTAAGCAATATGTCATTATATGGAGTCTTAGTTTTTGATAGATTTTCTTACAACTTACATGAGAAATATTAGTGATTTTTGAAGTTTCATAAGCATTCAAATCAAGTGAAAAACACTTAATAAGTTGTCTAAATTTACCCTCAGAAATATGCGAACGATTGTAATACCTATTTAATGCCCTTGTATTCATACTTTAAGATACCTTTTTGGTGCTTAAAGTTTACCAGACCCTTCCTATTTGTTTTGATATGTTTTAAAGGGGATGGTACAACGTGGTGAAACTTGACATTTATGGATATATATGTTTTAACGAACACGTTTATTAAAAATGCTCAATTAATCAGAGCATCAAGGTATCTAAGCACCATCAATCCAACCAATCAAATCCTCAAACTTCTTTTCACTAGACAAATCAGCACAAAATCTACCTAAACTGTCACAACGAATCAACTGCACAAGATGCGTACAAAACGATTTATCGTTGTTGAAGTGAGCCATCATCTCTTTGGCGGTTGGGTGTTTGTATAAAAACCCATGATGTGTGATGAGTTCTAAAATCACAGACTTCTCTTGCTCGTTTATCATCATCTCTTTTATCATGAGATTTAACACCTCATTTGCCATCTGTGCAGAGATGCGTTCATGCCCAAAAAATTGCACATGGTTGTTTTTTGGGCCAATCTTTCTTGAGGCGGGTTTACCTATGTCGTGTAACAGAGCTGCGATTTGAACAACTTTCGTGTACCCGCTAAGTTCAGCTATCTTACACACCATCATCGTGTGTGACCAGCAGTCAGACTCTAGGTGGTATGGGTTGAGATCTTTGTCGTCAAAATTGTGATTACACTGGTAATAAATCGTTGTGCAGCTTAGGAAAATTAATCTGAAACCACTCTATCAATGCAAACATACTCAAATTAAAATTCCTTTACACTCTTGTTTGATTTTAGCACGAGAGTATCTTTTTTTAGAAGGTACCACGCGTGAGACAGGACTAAATCCCCATGTGATTCTTGCTTTAGGTGTTTTTACTTTCATTTTCTACTCTTTATTTTATTTTGCGTAGTATAAGAAAAAGTAGTGACAAAAAATGTCATTTACAGATGGTTTTCCAAACTCTTTTGCATATCTTTTGCAAGTGCTTTTTTGAGTGAGTCTGGAGATACAATAGTGATGGCAGGCTGCCATTGTTTGATAAATGGAAGTATCTCCATTGGTTGAGTATATTCAACCGTAAATATGATGCTACCGTCTTGTTGTGTTTGTATATATTTCTGCGAAAGAAAAAAAGGTTTCATGGATGCTTCAAAATAGAGTGCCACTTCGGGTGAAGCTTTGAGTGTGGCAGTTTTAAATGGTCTATCTGGCAAAGTAAACGCATTTTGAAGTGAGGCAAAATAAGAACGGTAATGCTCTACCCTGCTTGGCTGAAAAGTGGTTTTATCTTTAGTAGCATACTCTACTTTTTTGATGAAACTCAATCGCAGGATGCGCAAACCCTTTTCTTCCTCTTCACATGCCAAGTACCAGTTGTTGTTCATGTAAACCAGTTTGATGCACTTTAGATCTCGCAAGAGTATTTCTTTGCCTTTAAAATAGGTAACCGTGCGATATTCATGGTTTTTAACAGCCGTTTTAAGCTGCATAAAAATCTCTTTTTTGCCTGAATTTTCCAGGTCTTCAAAAGGGCTACTTTTAAATACAAATATATCTTCATCTTCTTTGATATTTTTCTCTATATCAACTCTGTCACTTCTGTCGAGTGATTTTAAAAACTTAGGGTCGTTATCGTTTATCATTTGTAAAACCCAGCCTAAATCATCGCTGTTTTCAATGAAAAATTTTAACACAGCACTCACATCTTTTTGTCTGTCTTTGACTGAGTACACCGTGACTTTTCTCTCCGTGGTCTCTTTTTTTCTTTTTTCTACACGCACCATATTGCCGTATAACGCACTGATGTCATCAAGATAACGACGCAAAGCACGCTCACTGGCTTCACCCGTGCTGCCAAACAATGCTTCTTGCAGTATTTCATCCTGACTGTAAAGTTCCTCGCCTTTGGCTAGACGCTCCATGAGTATAAACATCGTGAGTATTTTTTTATTGATGGTAGTTGACATGCAAATCCTTTGTGGGAACTAAAAA
>DYLZ01000061.1 GCA_020721775.1 Sulfurovum sp. | reverse complement strand
AAGGAAATAAATGGCTGTTGTGCCACAAAGCAATATAAGAAATTTTTCAATTATAGCTCATATTGATCACGGAAAATCGACTCTTGCTGATAGAATAATTCAAGAGTGCGGAGCCATAAGCGACAGAGAGATGTCTGCTCAAGTTATGGATACTATGGATATAGAAAAAGAGCGTGGTATCACTATAAAAGCCCAAAGTGTTAGGCTTGATTATATAAAAGATGGAGTACCGTATGTACTAAATCTCATAGATACTCCCGGTCATGTTGATTTTTCTTATGAGGTGAGCAGATCTTTGGCTTCAAGTGAAGGCGCTTTGCTTATCGTTGATGCCGTACAAGGTGTAGAAGCCCAAACTATCGCCAATGTTTATATAGCCATCGAAAATAACTTAGAATTGCTTCCTGTTGTAAATAAAATAGATCTTCTAGCAGCAGATCCGGATAGAGTGCTTAGTGAGCTTGAAAATGCTATAGGAATAGATGCAACAGAGCATTGTTTGGTCTCTGCTAAAACAGGGCAGGGTGTAAAAGAGCTTATAGATGCGATCGTTGAAAAGATCCCTGCTCCAAAGGGCGACGAAAACGCTCCTGCTAAAGCGCTAATATATGATAGTTGGTTTGATAATTATTTAGGGGCATTGGCGCTTGTAAGGGTTTTTGAGGGAAGCCTTAAAAAAGGTCAATTAGCTAAGGTTATGGGTACAAAAAGAGAACATCAAATACTTGATCTTATGTATCCTCATCCAATATCTCCTAAAAAAACAGATGAGATTAGAACAGGTGAGATCGGTATAGTGGTAATGGGTTTAAAGAATGTTGATGCCCTTATGGTCGGAGATACTATAACTGATGCCAAAAATCCTACGACAAATGCTATAGAGGGTTTTACTCCGGCTAAGCCATTTGTGTTTGCAGGGATATATCCTATAGAAACCGATAGATTTGAAGATTTGAGAGATGCGCTTAATAAATTAAAGTTAAATGACAGTTCTTTAAGTTTTGAGCCGGAAAGCTCTATGGCGCTCGGAAGTGGTTTTAGAACAGGATTTTTGGGAATGCTTCATATGGAGGTGGTAAAGGAGAGGCTGGAGAGAGAGTTTAATCTTGAACTAATTGCTACTGCTCCAACGGTTGTTTATGAAGTTTTGCAAACAAATGGAGAAAAGATCGAGATACAAAATCCAAGTGAACTTCCTGAACCTCAAAAAATAGATACTATTTTTGAGCCGTATGTAAAAGCTACGATCCTTACTCCTCAAGAGTTTGTAGGCAATTTGATCAAACTATTAAGTGAACGACGCGGTATTCAAATCAAGATGGACTATTTAAATGAAACAAGAGTTCTTTTAGAATATGATATTCCTATGAATGAGATCGTTATGGATTTTTACGATAAGCTCAAAAGTACCACAAAAGGCTATGCAAGCTTTGATTATGAGCCGATAGGATTTAGACCCGGAAAACTTGTAAAACTAGATATTAGGGTAGCAGGTGATATAGTTGATGCATTATCTATCATTGTTCCCGAAGAAAAAGCAAGAAATAGAGGACTTGCTTTTGTAAATCAGCTAAAAGAGCTCATACCAAGACAACTTTTTGAAGTTGCTATTCAAGCTAGTGTCGGAAATACCGTAATTGCCAGAAGTAATGTAAAATCAGTCGGTAAAAATGTAACAGCAAAATGTTATGGCGGCGACATTACAAGAAAGCGAAAGCTTTTGGAAAAACAAAAAGCAGGTAAAAAAAGAATGAAATCCATAGGCAAAGTAGATGTGCCGCAAGAGGCATTTATGGCAATATTGAAATTGGACAGTTAGAAAAATGGGCTGGTTAATACACCTTCATTTGATTTCGGCTATTGCTTGGATAGGCGGATCTATATTTATGTTTGTTCTAGGCATTTTTATGCGCGATAAAGCATCGCAAAAAGAAGTATATCCAAGGATAGGACCTCTTTTTGGATATTATCAGATAGTTTCACTTTTGCTTTTGGTAAGTACCGGGATTTTTATGATATCTCAAAATGGGTTGCTTTCTCTTTTGCTGGATGGAAATCAAAGTGAAATAGTATTGACTTTGCAAAAAAAGCTTATTTTGGTCGGTTTTCTAATAGTTTTTACGATCATCCATTTTATCATAGCGTATAAAACAAATACAAAAGAGCGGACTATTTTGCAAAATATCATTTCTAGAGGCTCATCTTTACTTATATTTTTTCTAAATCTTTGGATACTTCATTATGCAATAATGATCAGGCATTATCTATGAGAAAAATATGCGATGTTTGAGTTGTCAAAAAATATCATTTAGAACATTTTGCAAAGAGTGCCAAAAATCTCTTTTAAAGCCAAATATAACAAAAAGAGTTGTAGGCACATTGGATGTTTATAGTTTTTATAAGTATTCTACTATAGAAACTATACTTTTAACAAAACATACAAATTTGGGCTATAGAGTATTTTCCTCAATCGCCGATATAACTTTTAAGCCTTTTATAAATGAGTTTGTATCAAATGACAGCAGAAAAATATATATAGTAGGTATTGATGAAAAAGTAAAGAACGGATATTCTCATGTTGCTCTTTTGACCAACTCTATGAAAAGTAAATCCTCAAAAGTACTTCATGCGTCACTAATTTCTTCAAATAATACAACATATTCAGGCAAAACATTGCAATTTAGACTTGAAAATCCTAGAAATTTTGTATATAGAGGTAAAAAAGATATTGATGTAATTTTGATTGATGATATAATTACAACAGGAACTACGCTTCAAGAGGCACAAAAAGTTTTGCAAGAAAGCGGGGTAAATGTACTGTTTGCCCTTACACTTGCTGACGCAAAAGAATAAAAGAGGGATTTATGCATCATAATTTATTATTGGTTATTGTTGTTTTGGCAATCTCTATTTTTATCAATGTTTTTTTGAAAAAAATGAAGATCCCGACTATCATTGGATACATAACAACCGGATTTATTATTACTTCATTTTATCATTTTGATGCGGTATCAAAAGAATTTCTAGCTCAGCTGTCCGAATTCGGGATAGTATTTTTGATGTTTACAATAGGTTTAGAGTTTTCTCTAAGTCATTTAAAAAAAACAAAAAAAGATGTTTTTGTATTTGGTTTTTTTCAAGTTTTCTTTACGGGAGTGATATTTACATTAATATGTCTATATCTATTTGGGATGTCAATTAAAAGCTCATTGACTATAGGATTTGCTCTTTCTTTGTCATCAACTGCCATAGTGCTTAAAATATTAAATGAAAAAAATGAGCTTCATTCAGGATATGGCAAGGTTGTTCTTGGGGTTCTAATTTTTCAAGATCTTGCAGTTATTCCAATACTAATAATGCTTTCTATTTTTACATCCAATAACCAATCTATCGATAAAGTTTTAATCACTTTATTTATAAATTCAATAGTGGTCATGGTTACTTTTTTGATTATAGGAAAATATATAATAGAGAGATATTTCAACCTTATTGCATCTACAAAATCAGAAGAGATTTTTTTAATATCTGTATTGTTTTTGGTAACTTTAACATCTTTTTTTGCTGAACAAATGGGATTTTCGTATTCATTGGGTGCTTTTTTGGCCGGAATGATGCTTGCAGAGACAAAATACCGCTTTAGAATAGAATCAGATCTCGTTCCTTTTAGAGATTTACTGCTGGGACTATTTTTTATAACCATCGGAATGCAGGTAGATTGGCATATAGCTATAGATCATATATTTGAAATTTTATTGATCACTGTTGCAATAATATCAATAAAAGCTTTTGTTGTTTTTGCGGCGCTATATCTTTTTATTCAAAAAAGAACCGTATTGAAAACAACAATTGCCTTAAGTCAAGTAGGGGAATTTGCGCTTGTAATATTTACTTTGGCATATTCAGGCAAAATAATAAGCAGTATAGAAAATCAAATATTAGTTGTTTCGGTTATTTTCTCAATGATCTTATCTCCTTTTATGTTGAAAAATATTAAAAATATCGCCGATTTCTTTATGCCGGAACCGACAATACTTAGAAAAAGGGCATATAGGGATGGCGGTTTTAATGATCATATGATCATATGCGGATATGGACCTGTCGGTAAAAATGTAGCAAAAAGCCTAAAAGAACTCGGTATAAATTATGTTATATTAGAGCACGATATAGCTCTTGTAGATAAAGCAATATCAAATGGTGAAAAGAATATATTTTTTGCAAATGCTGCGCAAAAAAGCGTCTTAGAGCATTTTAATGTCAAGGACTCTAGTGGCGTAATCGTATCAATAACCAATGAAAAACAAAAAAGGTTGATATGTGAAAATATAGTATCTATCGATAAAAATATCAATATCGTTGTTGTTGTAAATAATGAAAATGAAGAAAAAATACTCGAAGACTTAAACATAAAACATGTGATCAATGAAAGAGATATAATCTCAAAACTACTTGTAGAAAAAGCACTAACTTGTCAATTGTAGA
>DYLZ01000060.1 GCA_020721775.1 Sulfurovum sp. | reverse complement strand
CTGTATGGAGATGAGACTACAAGTTCAAAGAGATTTTTATCATAATTACCAAGCAAAAACATTTGAATATAAGCACTGTTGTAAGTATTGCTATCCATTATATAAAATGTTTGAGAATCTGATTTATAAACTACACAATACTCGCTTTCTTGATCAAATTGTTTTCTCAAAGCTCCCCTTTCGTTAACTTCGACAAAATCTTTCAATGGATATGTTTGATTTTGAGAGCTTATTGTTCCATTATTTAAATCCACAACAAACCCATTGCTTAGAGTAAACACATTATCCTCTTGCTTTGCCAAAGATGCGGAAGTTAGTTGCATATTATTTGCATTTTCGCCGGTACTGAGGTTTTGTTTGCCAAATGACGCAATTGTAGGAAAGATATCCATCATACGATAAGGCATATACAGATAAATATCAGTTGTTTTTGGCGGCAGCTTAAAATTATCTTCTTCTAAACTTGACAATACTGCAAAAGGATCTAATTGGTCTTTTTGTTTGTTTTTCAATATTACATCTATAGCATCTTGATACCCCAGAGACTTATAAAGCCTGCTTTGCGCAGTCTCTTTGCCGTCCTTATTGGCAGCTCTAATAATATTTGCAAACTTTATATATTCTTCTACAGACAAAGATGCTATATTGTAAACAAATCTGCTTGAAGGACTAAGCATTATTTGAGATATTACAAAATTATCATGATGGTGTTTGCCGCCATCAATTAGAGTATTTCTACCCGTAAAATACCAAAGCGGATAGCCGTAATCCCACCAGCTAAGAACATAGTCACCGTCTTTTGAAATACTTTTGAGTTTTACGAGGTCTTGAGCTTCTCCATTTGTAAAAACGGTAGGCATATCATACTCGTATAAATGAACAATATTAGGAACCAGCATCGCCACAGTCAAAAAAGTAACAAATGCCGCTTGCGCCGTTTTTGATCTAATAAAATCTGCTATATAAAAAAACAAAAATCCGGCTCCAAGCGCCGCAACAGGAGTGGCGTACACCGTAAACCTAAGCCCTCCGACAAGCGAAAAAATTCCGATAGAAAATAAAGGAAGAGCTATAATAAACGCTTTGTGTCTTTTTACAAGAAAAATATAGCCTAATGTCGCTATCAAAAATCCGGGTATTGATCCGCTGATTCTATTTGACATTGTGATAAAATCTATAGGATTTGCCTCTTGAACGGTTTGAACTACGCCATAAAATTTTAACCCTTCGGCTAAACTAGAAGATGTATATCCGGTAATTTTTCCAACCATTATGTTAAAGATATTTCCAAAATACAACAGTCCAACAAAAAGCAATATCGAGGTTACAATAAGCTGCTTTTGTGAAAAATGTCTGTTTTTAAAAATTTTATAAACCACAAATAAAAGTATTGCCTGAAAAAGATACCCATAAGGAAGATGATAAGCAGAAACGAAAGAGCCAAAAGGTATAACCCCAAGAAGTAAAAGTACCATTGCCTTATATGTAAACTCTTCTTTTCTATAAAACAATAATTTATAACCTATATATGTTAAACTTAGAGAATATATGACTGCTGCGCTCGAAGAGTAAACAAATGAGTAAAAGACTAATGTAAGCGAAGCAAAAAATAACATCTCCCACGATGACTCTTCTAAGCTTTTCAGCATAAAATAGAGCGCCAACATAGGCAGCCAAATAGCAAACATATCAGTATCATAATATCCTGCCATTGTTCTGTTATAGTAACTCCAAGCGATTACGGCTATAAGCGCGCTTACAAAACCCCACCATACCCGGTTATATAATTTTCCTATTAAAATGATCGGAATAACGATAAGGCTCGAAATAAAAACAGGCATATAGAAAAGTGTAGCATCTAAAGAGAACGGCGAAATAAAAGCTATGGCAGCGCTCACCCATATCATTCCCTGGGCATACATATCCCAAAGTCTTGGATTGAGATCATGGTTGCCATAGAGAAGTTTATCGACACCGCTTGCAAAAAAATATCCATCGTTTGTTGTGAGCATAAGAGAACCGTTAAATAAAAAACTTGGCTCATTTCCAAATTTAAAAACCCATATCAGTCTAAAAAATACCCCAAAAGCAAACGCTATTAAGATCAAAAAGAACACTGTTTTGTTGTTATTGGTTGTTTTCAACTATTTTCCTTTTCGTTTGTTTGATGATTAAATTCCGGAACTATACTTTTTATTATCTCTAATTTATTTTTACTTTCAAGTAAATTTTGTATATCTCTATTTAATTTATCTATATCATAAATGGTTTTTTTGGCTACCATAATAGAAGAGTATTTTGTAACCGCTTCCGTATCATCCAAGAGGAGCTCCTCATAGAGCTTTTCGCCCTTTCTAAGTCCGGAAAACACTATATTTATATCATCCCTTCCGCTAAGTTCACACATTTTCTTTGCCAAATCTACAATTTTTATAGGCTCTCCCATATCAAGTATAAATACCTCTCCGCCTTTTCCAAAGCTAGCCGCTTGCAAAACAAGCTCGCAAGCTTCCGGTATAAGCATAAAATATCTTGTGATATCAGGGTGCGTAACCGTAATAGGGCCGCCATTTTCAATTTGAGCTTTAAATTTTGGTATAACACTCCCGCTTGACCCAAGAACATTGCCAAATCTAACCGCAACGATCTGGGTATCGCCGCTCTTAATATTTTGAGCATAAAGTTCACATATTCTTTTTGTTGCACCCATTACATTTGTAGGACGAACCGCCTTATCTGTTGATATGAGAACAAATTTTTTAACTTTATGTTTTATTGACATATCTATTGTGTTTTTTGTTCCTATAATATTATTGATGATGCCCATTTCTATATTATCCTCCACAAGAGGCACATGCTTGTAAGCGGCGGCATGGATAACGATATCCGGTTTGTGCTTTTCAAAAACAGCATCAAGCATGCCGGCATCTACAACCGACTGCATGATAAATGATGCATTATATTCGTTTAGCTCTTCTGCAATAGAATACAAATTAAACTCGCTATGATCTACCAAAACAAGTTTTTTAGCATTGTACTTTGCGCATTGTCTTGATATTTCGCTTCCTATACTTCCTCCGGCGCCTGTTATTAAAACAACTTTATTTTGTATAAAATTTGAAATCGCCTCTTTGTCTAGATCTTTTGGATGACGCGCAAGAAGATCTTCTACTGATATATCTTTTAATTGCTTGGCAAAATCTTTATCGTTTTTTAGTGTTTCACTAAGTGACGGCAAGATCTTTATGGACTCAAAATAAGGTTTTAAGTCATTGTATATATCCCTAACTGCTTCTTTTGCAACAGAAGGCATGGCAATTACAAGCAAGTCTATCTTTGTATCCCCTATTGTTTCAATAGCTTCAGTTTTAGACAATATTCTGATGCCGTCTATAGTTCTTTTTTGAAGATCTGTATCGTCATCTATAAAGTAAATAACCTTATAGCTGCTGTTTCTATACTCTCCCTCAAGCTTTAATCCCGCTTGTCCTGCGCCGTATATAACAACTTCTTTTGTTTTTTTGACACTGCTTCGATTTTTTATATAGTAATAGACATACACCATAAAATTGATCACAAAAAGATAAAAGAAAAGCTCGGAGATTAAAAATGCAAGCGGTATAGTGCCATATAGCCAAATAGCATAAAATAAAAATGCTGTAAGATTTACTACGGTCTTAATAAGATATGTCTTTTGTGTAGCCTTTGACCAGGATAGAGTGTAGTCGTTAAAAATCAAGAACGATGCAACCGCCCTAAAAGATGCAACCTCAAATGCAATAAGATACAGATCCTTTTTGTGAAAAGAGACAGGAAAGCGATGAAATATAAAAAATGTCCATGCAAATGTTATAAATGTAAGTACAAATATAACTAAAAAATTTATCACTCTTTTGTCGATCGATCTCATGTATGCTTTTCTTTGTAGTTTAAATATTGAGGGCTATTTTATCATTTTTTATGTTACAACTATCTATATACTCAAGCGTGTTATAATAATAAAATTATTAACAATAATAAGGAATGGTATATGGGACTTAAAAGCGACAGCTGGATAAGAGAAAAATCTTTGAACGAAGGGATGATAACGCCGTTTTGTGAAGCGCTTGTCGGCGAAGGCGTGGTAAGCTTCGGTCTTAGCAGTTATGGTTACGATATAAGAGTAAGTGATGAATTTAAAATTTTTACAAACATAAACGCGCAAGTCGTAGATCCAAAGGATTTTGACGATGCAAATGTTGTTGACTTCAAAGGAGATGTATGCATAGTTCCTCCAAACTCATTTGCACTTGCCAGAACGGTTGAGTATTTTAAAATGCCAAGCGATACGCTCGCTATTTGTCTAGGCAAAAGCACTTATGCAAGATGCGGTATCATAGTAAATGTCACGCCGTTCGAGCCGGGCTTTGAAGGGCATATAACCATAGAAATATCAAACACCACTCCACTTCCTGCAAAAATATACGCAAACGAAGGCATAGCACAAGTGTTATTTTTGCAAGGGGATACGCCGTGCGAGACTACATACAAAGACCGTAAAGGTAAATACCAAAACCAAACGGGCATAACACTGCCAAGGATCTTGAAAAAACA
>DYLZ01000012.1 GCA_020721775.1 Sulfurovum sp. | reverse complement strand
TAGGATTAGAAAAAGAGCGTTTTAACGGCATAGAGCAACAGATACAAAATGGACGCTTAACAGAAAGGTTGATCTATCCGGTAACATGGTCTTACGGCAAAGTAGAGAAGCTGAAAGCTATTATAGAAAAGATTAAAAAACAAAATCCACACAAGCGGGTAATTGTTCTTGCTGCATTTGGCAATAGTTATGAAACTGATGGTCCTTTTATGAAATATGTTGCGACACAGAAACTTTCAAAAGGAAAACCAACGGCTGTAATGATCAATGGAGGAGATGCGCCTTTGGAATACAAAGATCTTTTCATGCAAGTGAATCAATCACGGATTGTGTCTGAAAAAGAATAGCGCATATAGTTTTATTATCTTTTTTCTTTTAGTTGAGATAACAGCTGGTTAAATGTTTTTTCTTTTAGTATTCCTGCAAATTGCTGACGGTATGTCTGCACTATGCTAACTCCGTCCAGAACAACATCGTAAATCAACCAATTGCCGTTATTGTTATAAAAATTATAATTTATTTTATATGTTTCGCCTTTGCCCGATAGTTCTGTTTGGAGCTGCAATCTTCCGTTTTGATATGGCTTTACTCCTTTATATATAACTATCTGATTGTGATACAGGTCAAGCTTATCAACATAGGACTGTTTGAGTTTTTTTATAAAAAGCTTCATAAATTCATTTTGTTGATTTTGGGTTATAGAAGACCATGTTTTGCTTCCAAGTGTGATTTTCGACATTAGACTATAATCAAATACCGGATCCATTATAGCTATTATCTCTTCGCCTTTTTTAGCATTGGCTTCTTTTTTCTTTAAGATAACCAAGACTTTGTCTATTTTCTTTTTCATACCGCTTTCTATTTCGCTTTGCTTAAATGCAAAAGCAGGAATGCCCAATAGCGAAATTAGAACGATTAACCTTATAATATTTTTAATTTTCATTTTACTCCTTGATTTGTTGTGTTCTTCGTTGTGAATATGCATCCCTTATGAAGGGATACAAGTCTATCGCATCTTTTTTGAGTGATTCATATTCTCCAAGATGCAGAGATGTTCTGTTGATCTGTTTATAGCCGTAAATGCCTGCTTCTTGAAGTCTTGTTTGCGGAATTTTATATTTTATGCTGCATTCTTTTGTATTTGATAGTGCATTGACATAACTATCACCAATCATACCTAAAGTATCTCTAAGATTTGATGGACCAAGAATTGGCCAAACTATATGAGGACCTGCACCAATGCCATAAAATCCAAGTGTTTGACCAAAATCCTCGTCTGATTCCTCCCAATTAAAATCCCTCTTTGCTATATCAAAAAAACCGCCTATGCCGAGAGTGCTGTTTACTATAAATCTTCCTGTTTCTTTTGCTGCATTTTTGATCTTGAACTGTAAAAGATTGTTGGTAAATCTAACAGGAAAGTATAAATTATTGATAAAATTTCCTACAGCTATCCTGCCGCCTTCAGGTATCAACTTTGAATAGCCTCTAGCTATTGGATCCATAACATGGATATAAAGCTTATCGTTGAAATTCGTCACTGCTCTATTATATTTTTCAAAAGGATCATATGTTGATGTTTTATTTGTATCACCGAATTCTTTTTCAAAGCTTGATGAGTTTGTATCTTTTGGCGATATGTTATCCTTGCATATACCGTTTTCACACACTGTAACATTATTTTCAGCATATGAAATACTGTAAATACAAGCAATAATAAATATAGATTTAAGCAGTTTCACAAAATCGCTCCTATTTGTGTAATCGTTATAGTGTATTATATCTAAAATTTTACATTATGACATTGATATTATGAGTTAAAACAACTATAAAAGGAGTATTGGATAAAATACTATATTAATTTTTTATATTTGGATAATGACATGTCAAAAAAAATTGCATCAGCTAGAATTTCAAAAGAGAGCAGCGAGCTTTTAAAAGAACTCAATAATTCACTTTCGTTCGATAAGCAACTCTACAGGGAAGATATACAAGGCTCTCTTGCTCACGCTTATATGCTCTTTCATCAGGGTATTATCTCAAACGAAGATTATGCTTTGATCGAACAGGGACTTAAAGAGATATTGTCTGAGATAGAAGAGGGTAAATTTAACCTAGACAGAGATGACGAAGATATTCATATGGCGATAGAGGGGTATTTGACAGCGAAGATAGGTGATGCAGGTAAAAGACTTCATACGGCAAGAAGCAGAAATGATCAAGTTGCACTTGATTTTAGACTGTATGTTCAGAAAAATTCTCTTGCAATAGCTAAATTATTGCTCGAAAACATACAAACACTTATAAATATCGCACAGGAAAATACGGCAACACTATTGCCGGGAATGACACACTTGCAACATGCTCAGCCTATCAATTTTGCATATCATATGATGGCTTATGCATCTATGTTTAAAAGAGATTATGAGAGATTTATGAGCTCTTACGATAGAAACAATTACTCTCCAATAGGGTGTGCGGCGCTGGCTGGAACTCCTCATCCGATAGACAGAAATATCACAGCTAAAAAGCTAGGATTCAAAGAGCCGACACTCAATTGTCTTGATACGGTAAGCGATAGAGATTTTGCTTTGGAAATATTATTTAATATATCGACAATGATGATGCACATAAGCCGCCTTAGTGAAGAGCTTATACTCTGGTCAAGCAGTGAGTTTAGATGGATAACTCTCGATGATAGGCATGCCACAGGAAGTTCCATCATGCCTCAAAAGAAAAACCCGGACATACCGGAACTTTTAAGAGGAAAAACCGGTAGAGTGAACGGCAATCTAGTAGGGCTTTTAACAGTCATGAAGGGCTTGCCTCTAGCGTATAATAAAGATATGCAAGAGGATAAAGAAGGTGTCTTTGACAGTGTCAAAACCGCTACGCTTTCACTAAAAGTGCTTAATGAAATGATGACGCTGCTAAAGGTAAATAAAGAAAATATGGCTCGTGCTTGTATGGTAGGGCATCTTAGTGCTACTGATCTAGCCGATTATCTGGTTAAAAAGATCGGTATGCCATTTCGTGATGCGTATCATATAGTAGGAAATGTAGTAAATATGGCTGAAGAGCAGGGTGTGGATATATCGCAACTTGCACTTGAGCAGCTTCAAAGTATAGAGCCTCGCATTGGCATAGATGTGCTTGATGTTCTTGATAACAATGCTTCTATGAATGCAAGAACCAGTAAAGGCGGAACAGCAACCATTAGAGTTCTTGAGCAGATAGAAACTATGAAGAGTTGGATGGAAAATTTAAAAAATGATATCTAGATTCCTGCTTTCGCAGGAATGACTGAAGTTTTAGATACTTTTATGGCTATTTTCGTGATGGTGATCCCAAACAAGTTTTCCGCCTCCTAGCAGATGGAAATGAAGATGATAGATCTCTTGTCCGCCGTCTTTGCCGATATTTGTAACCAGTCTATATCCGGTCTCATTTACGCCTGTTTTTTTAGCAACTTCTTGCATAAAAGTCGTCATTCCTGCCATTGTTTCAGGAGCTACATCATCGAAAGATGCAAAATGTCTTTTCGGTATGATGATGATATGTATCGGAGCCTTTGGATGCAGGTCATGAAACGCTAAAAAATCCTCATTTTCATCTACTTTGTTGCTAGGAATATCCCCGCTTGCGATTTTACAAAATATACACATATTTCTATCTCCTGATTTGGTTTTTAATTATTATATCACAAATATATGCTTTAAAATCATTTTATCAGTAACATTTTGCTACAATCTTTTTAATTTAGCCATAAGAATTAAATTAGGATATAGATGAAAGATTTAGATATATTAGAAAAAAATATACTCTCATGCAGCAGTATTGAAGAGATAGAAAAGATAAGAATTGATATATTTGGGAAAAAGGGAGTTCTTGCAAAAGAGTTTGCAAAATTGGCTACTTTAAGTCCGGAAGAAAAAAAAGATTTTGCCCAAGGGTTAAATACGGCAAAAGAGAGACTCCAAACAACTTTTGACGATCATTATGCAAGTTTAAAAAAATCACTTTTGGAAACCAAGCTTCAAAGTGAAAGTATGGATATGACGCTTTTTGGCAGCGTTTCAAATAAGGGTGCACTGCATCCGGTCGCTGAAACTATGGATAAGATCATAGAGTATTTTGTAGCGTTAAACTTTTCTGTAGAAAAAGGACCTATGGTTGAAGATGATTTTCATAATTTTGAAGCATTGAACCTGCCCAAACATCATCCTGCGCGCGATATGCAAGATACTTTTTACTTTGGAGATTCTAAGCTTTTGCGTACGCACACATCGCCAGTTCAGATAAGAAAGATGCTTTCATCTAAACCTCCTATTAGGATGATAGCTCCCGGCTCTGTTTTTAGAAGAGACTATGACCTTACTCATACACCTATGTTTCATCAGGTTGAAGGACTTGTCGTGGAAGATAAAGGCGAAGTCAGCTTTGCAAATCTCAAATCCATTCTGACAGACTTTTTACAATATATGTTTGGAGAAGTGGAAGTTAGATTTAGACCTAGCTTCTTTCCATTCACTGAGCCTTCGGCCGAAGCTGATATATCATGCATATTTTGCGCAGGTGAGGGATGCAGGGTCTGTTCGCATACGGGATGGCTTGAAGTTTTAGGGTGCGGGATAGTAGATCCAAATGTATTTAAGGCCGTAGAATATGAAAATGTAAGCGGATATGCTTTTGGTTTGGGAGTAGAGAGATTTGCCATGCTGCTTCATAAGATTCCTGATTTGAGATCACTATTTGAGGGAGATATAAGATTGTTGGAGCAGTTTAAATGATAGTTACTAGAAATTGGTTAAATGAATTTATAGATTTAAAAGAGATAAGCGATAAAAAGCTTTGTGAAGCTTTTAATGCTATCGGTCTTGAGCTGGCAAGTGTTAAAAAGTTAAATATACCTCATAAAATAGTTGTTGGTGAAATTGTATCTTGTGAAAAACATCCCGATGCCGATAAGCTAAATGTTTGCAGTGTTAATGTCGGACTGGGCAAAAGACAGATAGTTTGCGGTGCGGCAAATGTTGTTAATGCCAAATATGTTGCAGTTGCAACTATAGGTGCAGTGATGCCGAATGGCTTGGAGATAAAACCTGCAAAACTAAGAGGTGTTGAGAGTGACGGTATGATATGTTCTGCTGATGAGCTTGGACTGCCAGGCATAGGAAGCGGTATTATGATGCTTGACGATAGTATAGGTGAGCTTGAGCTTGGTCGTGAATTATGTGAATTTTCTGCACTTAACGATACTGTTTTTGAACTAGAGATCACCCCAAATAGAGGTGATTGTTTGAGTGTTTACGGGGTCGCTAGGGATTTGAGCGCCTATTTTGGAAAAGACCTTTTAGATGTAAAAGAGGAAAATAATAGCAAAAAATTGAAGCTTGGTATATCAAGAGAAGCAACTTTGAATGTTCATGGAGAAATAGATGCATCAGTTGAGATCAAGCTGGCTACGCAAAACAGTAATAATAAATTGCCTCTATTGCATATGATCAGACTATCTGCAGCAGAGCTTTTGGGGCAAAATAACCTTAAAAACTCTCTTGAATATATAATGCATACAACAGGTGTTATGTTCTGGTCATTTGATGCAAATTATTTCAAAAACGATGAAGAGAAGATTATAATAGATTTGGAAAAAACAAAAGACGGTTTGAATTGTATAAAAAATAGCTCCGGCAAGCTATCGATCTTAGGGGTAAAACAAGATGAAGAAAGCATTGCAAATGACAATACCGAGCAAGTTGTTTTAGTAGCGCAATATATAAGCCCAAATATTCTAAACGATATCGTAAGCGATAAGAAATTAGAAAAAGATACAATGTTTTATAATACATCAAGAGGAAGTAATCCAAACCTTGATTTTGGTATTTCGTATGCAGTAAATATGTTGAGCAAGTATGAAATATTGGATTTTTATGATGGCGCATTAAACCATAAGGTAAACAGCGAAGATAAAACAATTTTGATAGATTGTTTTGAACTCAATTCGATAATAGGTCAAGATATAGATAAAAGTACTGTATCAAATATAATGAACAGATTAGGATTTAAAGTATCTTCTAATATCGAAAATGTAATGGGTATTACACTACCTCAATTTAGACCGGATGTTTCCAATATCCAAGATATTGCAGAAGAGATACTTAGGATCATAGGCATTGATACCATTATAGCTAAGCCGCTTAAATTTAAAGAAAATGTACATAAAGATAGTAAAATATCAGAATATAGACTAAAAAAACAGATAAGAAACCGCGCAATATCTGCGGGTTTCTATGAAACGATAAGTTATGTTTTTTCCGATGCATCACTTCAGGAAAAATACAATTTTGAAAATCTAAGAGAAGAATTTAAGCTTTTAAATCCGATAGTTGCAGAGCTAAACACTTTGAGAAGTACGCTTTTGATAAATATGCTTTTATCTGCAAAGAAAAACTCTAACTATTCTAAAAAAATGATACCTTTGTTTGAAATAGGTTCAACATTTGATAGAAATAGAGATGAGAGTGAGAAAATAGCTTTTGTTTGGAGTGGACAAAAAGAGGGTGAAAGCGTAATAAATCACGGCAAACCGCAAAATATGGATATGGGTCTATTTTTACAAAAGATAGGATCTGTTATAGGAAATTTTGAGTTACAACCATGCAGCTATCAGAATTCTATGCTGCATCCTTATCAGTCTGCAAATATAATTATTGACAATAAAGTTTGCGGATTTGTATCCAAATTGCATCCGGATGTTCAAGAGGATTTTGACCTTTCCGATACTTTTGTCGCCGAGTTGGATATGAGTGCTTTAAACCAAAAACATATTTTGGCAAATGAAATTTCAAAATTTCAGTCCAGCATAAAAGATCTCAGTATTTTGATAGATAAAGATATAAATTTTGATAGCATTAAAAAAGTTATCGAAGAGATGAAATGTGAAAAGTTACATAGCTTTTATCCTGTTGACTTATATTTTGATGAATCGTTAGGAACTCAAAAAAGTTTAACGATAAGATTTGTTATCCAAACATTAGAAAAAACTCTTGACGACAGTGAGATAGAAGATATTATGGGTAAAATATTGGATACTTTGGTGCAAAAAGCCGGAGCAAAACTTAGATGAAAAAAGCTTTCATTGATCCTGTGCAGTATTGGTTTGATCTAATATGCGATGAAATATCTGCTGATAAATCAATTTCGCACAGATGCGCAATGTTCTCACTGCTTAGTGACAAACCATCAATTATTACAAATTTTTTAGAAGCGGAAGATACACTTAATTCTCTTAAAATAGCAACTATGCTCGGAGCTGTGATAGAAAAAAACGGCAATACCATAACTATTACCCCGCCTCAAAAAATAACAGAACCAAGCGATATACTTGATTGCGGAAATGCAGGAACCGGCATGAGGCTTTACTGCGGACTGCTGTCTAGTATAGATGGAGCATTTGTTTTAACGGGCGATAAATATCTTAGATCGCGTCCAATGAAAAGAGTTGTAGAACCGCTTAAAAGTATCGGTGCAACTATAGATGGAAGGGAAAATGGCAATTTAGCTCCGCTTTTTATAAGAGGTGGAAATCTTGAAGCTTTTGATTATGATTCTCCTATTGATTCAGCACAGGTTAAATCAGCCTTGATATTAGCAGGGCTGCATGCCAATGGAATCTCATACTATAAAGAACAGCTTTTATCTAGAGATCATACGGAGAGAATGCTAAGAGGTATGGGAGCAGATATTTACACAAATGATGATGGTCAGATCGTCATAACTCCTCTCTCAAAACCGTTAAAGCCTTTAAATATCACCGTACCCAGTGATCCGTCAAGCGGTTTTTTCTTTGCAGTAGCAGCAGCAATTATTCCTGATTCAAGGGTCAGACTTTCAAATATGACACTTAACCCAACTAGAATAGAAGCCTATAAGATTTTGGAAAAAATGGGCGCAGATATACATTATGAGTTGCAAACTGATGTGTATGAGCCGATAGGTGATATAGTAGTTAGTTATAGCGGAAAATTAAAAAGTGTTACAGTGGATGAAAATATAGCATGGCTTATTGATGAACTTCCTGCTCTTTCTATTGCTATGGCTTGTGCAGATGGTGTTAGCAAAGTAAGCAACGCAAAAGAACTTAGAGCAAAAGAGAGCGATAGAATCAGCTCTGTGTTGACAGGACTGAAAAAATGCGGAATTGTATGCAAAGAGTTTGATGATGGATATGAGATAAGCGGAGGAGAGTTGAAAAAAAGTAGTATCGATAGTTTTGGAGATCATAGGATCGCTATGAGCTTCGCAATTGCAGGACTTGTTTGCGGTATGGAGATCGAAGATATAGAATGCATCAACACATCTTTTCCAAACTTTTTTGAAATACTGAGCAAGATCACAAAGGTAGAAAAATGAAAATAGAACTCGCATCTTCATACGGTTTTTGTTTTGGTGTCAAGAGAGCCATAAAGATAGCAGAGTCGCACCCAAACAGCAAAACATATGGACCTTTGATACACAACAAAGATGAGATCGACAGACTTAAAAATAGTTATAATATAGGGCTTGTAGAAAAGTTCAGCGAGATAGCCCCAAACGAAACTATAGTCATAAGAACACATGGCATACCAAAAAAAGAGCTAGAGGTTCTAAGAGAACAAAATAATAGAATTATAGATGCTACTTGTCCTTATGTGACAACTCCGCAGCAAATCGTTAAACAGATGAGTGAAGAGGGGTATGATGTGGTCATTTTTGGTGATATCGATCATCCTGAGATAAAAGGCGTAATGAGCTATGGGCAAGATCTTGCAAGGGTTTTTGTCATAGACAATGAAGAGAAAATAAAAGATCTTGATATTAGAAACAAAGTTGCAGTAGTGGCGCAAACGACTAGAAAACACGAAGACTTTATGAAGATAGTTCATGCTCTTATACTTAACTCAAAAGAAGTTAGAGTATTTAATACTATATGCAATGCAACTTTTGAAAATCAAGACGCCGCAGCAAAACTTGCCAAAAAAGCAGACATTATGATCGTTATAGGCGGAAAGCACTCTTCAAATACAAAACAGCTCCACTCAATATGTAAAATGTATTGTGATGAAAGTTATTTGATAGAAAATGTTTCAGAGTTAAATCCTGACTGGTTTAAAAATAAAGAATTTTGCGGAGTAACAGCAGGAGCCTCAACGCCGGACTGGGTCGTTGATGATGTTATTAATAAAATAAAAATATTAAAATAAACTACTTTAAATTAATTATAGTATAATACTGCCACATTAGGCAAATTATAAGGAAAGCGGCATGAAATTCGAAGATATCGAAATAGAAGAGGTTGATTTTGGAGCAATGCTCGAAGAATCATTTAAAAGAGAAGAATCAGGCAATGATTTGGTTGAGGGTAAGATCGTTAAAATTAATGAGGGTGAAAACCAAGCATTGATCGATATAGGAAGAAAAAAAGAAGCTATAATCAACCTTGATCAATTAAAAAATAAAGAAGACGGATCTTTGTTGTTCAATGAAGGTGACAAGATAAGTGTTGTTGTAAGTGGGCATAGAGGAGATAGACCTATAGTTTCTTATGAAATGGCTAAAAAAAGAGAAGCATTGAATGCCTTTATAGACAGTTACGATGAAACAAATGAATATCAAATCGAAGGTGTTGTAACTAAGAAAAACAAAGGCGGATATATTGTTGAGTGTGACGATATGGAATTTTTCATGCCAAGAGCATTGGCTTACTTCAATCAAAAAGTTGATCCGGTAGGCAAGAAAGTAAAAGCAATAATCACAAAAGTCGATAAAGACAGAGGTTCTGTAGTTGTTTCAAGAAAAGAGTTTATCGATAGAGAAAACAGGAAGATAGATGAGATAGCAGAAAAGTTACTTCAAGATAAAATAGTCGTCGAAGGTACGATAAAAATGATCACTAGTTATGGTGTTTTTGTTGATGTTGGCGGAGTTGACGGATTGGTTCACTATTCGCATATATCGCACAAAGGACCTGTTAATCCTGCAAAATATTATAAAATAGGTGACAAAGTAAATGTTGTTGCGCTGGATTACAATAAAAAGAAAAAACATTTATCATTGTCAATAAAAGATGCAAGCAATGATCCATGGAGTGATATCGATAACATTATCTCAAAAGGCGATACAGTTAATGCAGTAGTTAACAATATTGAGCCTTATGGCGCTTTTGTTGACCTTGGAAACGATCTGGAAGCTTTCTTACATGTTTCTGAAATATCATGGGATAAAAATGTTAAACATCCGGCCGATTATATAAAATTAGGTCAAACTATCAAAGTAGAGATCATTGAAGTAGATAAAGACAAAAAAAGATTAAGAGTAAGCGCTAAAAACTTGATCGACAAACCTATAGACAGCTTTGCTTCATCGCACAAGATCGGCGATATAGTAAAAGGCACTATAACATCATTGACTGATTTTGGCGCATTTGTAAAAATAGATTCACTTGAATGTTTATTGCACAATCAAGAGATATCTTGGGACAAAAGTCAAAATGCTAAAAACTCATTGAAAGTTGGCGATGAAGTAGAAGTTAAAATTATAAATATCGATACTAAAACAGGCAAGATCTCTTTGAGCAAAAAAGTCCTAGAAGATTCACCACTTAAAAAATTCGCTTCAACGCATAAAGTTGGCGATATTGTAAAAGGTACAGTAAAAGACAAAAAAAATTTTGGTATATTTATATCACTTGACGATAAAGTTGATGCTCTTATAAGAACCAAAGATCTTGCTCCATTAAAATTTGACAAAGTAGAAAAAGGTCAAGAAATAAGCGGTGTTATCGTTTTGCTTGATGATGCAAATGATAAAATTAGAGTTTCCGTAAGAAGATTAGAGAGACAACAAGAGAGTGATAATCTTGCAAAAATTAACAAAAATCAAGACGACAGTATGACTCTTGGTGATATATTAAAAGATCAATTAAAAAAATAATAGAGGCAAAAATGTCAAAAAAAACTATCGTTGTATGTGACCATATTCATGAAAATGGATTAAAAATATTGCAACAAGATTCTGATATTATCATGATAAATGCGGCTGATGAGCCAAAAGATAAGCTTGTTATGGAAATATTGCCTCAAGCTGATGTGGCGATAACAAGAAGCTCTACTGATGTGGATGACTTTTTTTTGAAATATGGAACAAAGTTGACATCTATCGTAAGAGCAGGTGTTGGTGTAGATAATATTGATATTGACGCTTGCAGCAAAAGAGGAATAGTCGTAATGAATGTTCCGACTGCAAATACTATTGCAGCCGTTGAGCTAACTATGGCGCATATGCTTTCATGCGTTAGAAGTTTTCCTTATGCGCATAATAATTTGAAGCTCGATAGAGTATGGAGAAGACAAGATTGGTATGGTACTGAACTTTTTGGAAAAAAACTTGGAATTATCGGTTTTGGAAATATAGGTTCACGAGTAGGAAAAAGAGCAAAAGCTTTTGAAATGGATGTAATTACTTATGATCCATATATAGATCCTACAAAAGCTACAAATTTTGATATTGGTTATACAACTAATTTTGATGATATTTTAGCTTGCGATATCATCACTATTCATACTCCAAAAACTGAAGAAACTATAGGAATGATAGGCGCAAAAGAGATTGCCAAAATGAAAGACGGCGTAATACTTATAAATTGTGCCAGAGGCGGTCTATACGACGAAGAAGCACTTGTAGATGGACTTAAGTCCGGAAAAATAGCAAAAGCAGGTATTGATGTGTTCGACAAGGAACCGGCAACTAATCATCCTCTTTTAGACTTAGATAATGTTACGGTTACGCCTCATTTGGGTGCAAATACACTTGAATCTCAAGAAAATATTGCAATTCAGTCAGCTGAAAATGCTATTCTGGCAGCTAAAAATATAGCTTTCCCTAATGCTCTTAATTTGCCGATAAAAGAGAATGAGCTGCCGGATTTTATGAGACCATACTTAGAACTTGCCCAAAAAATGGGTAATTTATCAGCGCAGCTGAATAAAAGTGCAGTTAAGTCGATAAAAGTTACTGCAAAAGGTGAAATTTCAAGTTTTATAGAATCACTTACAACATTTGTAACGGTTGGCGTACTTAGCGAATCCATTGCTGATCAGATCAATTATGTAAATGCAGAATTTGTAGCAAAAGATAGGGGTATTGAGATCATAAAAGAGACAAAGCCGAATTCTAGCGGATTTTTAAATAAATTGAAGATAAAACTAACCACTCAAAATGGTACCTTCGCTATTTCAGGTACGGTATTTGAAGGTACGGTACAAAGAATCATAGAGATAGATGACTATACTGTCGATGTTGAGCCAAAAGGTGCTATGATATTCTTTAGAAATACCGACACTCCGGGCGTTATCGGTGATGTAGGTAGAATTATTGCAGAGCATAATCTAAATATTTCTGATTTTAGACTAGGTAGAGATAATAAAAAACAAGCTTTAGCAGTTGTTAGAGTTGACGGTGAAATCAAAAAAGAACTGCTTGAAGAGTTATCAAAGCTACAAGCTTGTATAAATGTTTCTTCTGCTACAATCTAACATAGTTCAAAGTTAACACTTTGGCTGTGTAATATTTTTTTATAAATTTTTTTATATAATAATCATAATTTTGAAAACAGAGTATATTAATAACGGTCTTTTTAAATTGAACCCTCTGAACAAACCATTCAAGCCAAGAGTTTGCCACGACGGGAACCCCGAAGCTTTCGCCTTCGACCTTCCTGGCAAAATTGTCTATCGGGATTTATTCAGAGGATTCAATTAATATAATATATACAATATAAGGAGTTTGTATGAAGATGAGAGCATTTCTCATACTCATATCTTTTGCCATTCCGCTATTTGGCGGAGAGGTAAATCTTGAGCTAAAAGAAGCATTAAATATTTTAAAGCAAAAAAATCTAGAAATTAAAATAGCCGATTTTGATTCAGAAATGAAAAGAATTGAATCAAAACTTCCAAATAGTATGAGATTTGGTAAAGTTGATGCAACCCTAAGCGCAATGAGAAGTAATGATGCGGGAAATGTATTTGGATTTAAACTTCAAAGCAGAGAAGCCGCATTTGGTGATTTTGGTTTTAATAATGATGCCATGGCTGCTATTTCTAAAGGAAACTATGCCTATCAACCATATGATCTTAACTATCCAAAAGCAAGAAATCACTATCTTACAAAAGTTTCATATCAAGTACCATTGTTTACCGGCGGCAAAATAACTCTATATAGTTCTATAGCCCACAAAATGTACGAAATGAGCAAAATAGACAAAGATAAAGTAGTAGCCCAAAAAGTTTATGAAACAAAAAAAACATTTTATGATATAACATTGGTCGAGAACTATATAACAAATCTATCAAAAATTACTAACAATATTGAGAGGCTCGAATCAATAGTAAAAGAGATGGTTAAAGAGGGTTATGCCATAAAAACAGACCTTCTTGAAGTTCAAGCACATAAAGCAGATGCCAAGAGTATGTTGATACAAGCAAAACTCAATAGAGAAGTTGCATATCAGTATCTATCGTTTTTATTAAATACAAAAGTTGAGTCTATTAAAAAAACAAGTGAAATGGCTCCACTAAATATACCTACAAAAAAAGAGATCGAAACAAATAGTTACGATATTCAAAAAGCGCTTATTGGGCTTGATATCACAAAAGATGCAGTCTGGCTGCAAAGAGCATCTTTTTTTCCTACAATAGGAGCATTTGCAGAATATGGAAGCGCTGATAATGTTATTTTTAATGATTTTCGAGATAAAGATTTTTATACTATCGGTGTGCAGGCTTCTTGGAATTTGTTTAACGGGTTTACAGATAGTTTAAATCTGCAAAAAGCAAAAATAGAAAATTATAAAACTATGGCTCAAGTTGAAATGGCAAAATCGGGAATAGAACTTAAGGTCAAACAGCTGCAAAGTGAAGCACTAAGCATTTTAGAGATGGTTAAAAGTGATGAGGCAAGACTAAAATTTGCATCACAAATATATGAAAATTATTTGGCAAAATACAAAGAGGGTATGATATCCATAGGCGATGTTTTGGCAAAGCAATCAAAAGAGTTGGAAGTTTTATTAAAACTATTAACAACTAAAAATAATTATAATGCAAAAGTATTTGAACTTGATACGATAATAAAACAAGGAGAATAGAGTATGAAATTGAAAATTTTAGCAATATTACTAGCTACGGTATATTCTTTTGGAGCAAATATAACTTTAAGCGGCAGCGTAATATCGGATAATCAAAAAATATTAACAAGCCGAAATATGGGATATGTTAAAAAAATGCTGGTAAGCGAAGGTGATTTTGTTAAAAAAGGTCAGCTTTTGTATGTTATAGATTCAACTGAAAACAATTCTGCCATTACAATGCAAAAAAATCAGTTAAACAATATAGAAACAAATTTGGCAAGATATGAGAGACTTTATAAAAAAGGTATGGTTTCTAGATATGATCTTGAAAATCTAAGGCTTGCTGCAAAAAACCAAAGAGAGATGCTTAGAATTGCCCAGACACAAGATAATTATTTGCAAGTTAGGGCGCCGAATGACGGAATTATAGTTGCCAAAAAACTAAATCAAGGTGAGATGGCAGCGCCCGGCATGCCTGCACTTGTTTTGACGGATATGAGCAAACTTAGGGTTATGGCCGAGATCAGTGAAAGTAATCTTAAAAATATTAAGATCGGCCAAAGCGTAAAAGTAGAAGTTCCATCGGCAGGACTTAAAACAACAGGTGTTGTTGCGTCTATAATACCGGCATCAAATCCAATGACACATAAATTTACTATCAAAATAAAATTTGATAGAGGAGCCACGATGGTATATCCCGGCATGTATGCTAAAGTAAATATTTCAATTTAAGAAGATACTAATGAAAGAAACAATTTCATATAAAGTCAAAGATATTGCAGGAAAGCTTGCTCTTGCTTTTCTAAAAAATCCACTAACAGCACTTCTAGGCGCTTTTTTGCTTTTTATGGGGTATCTATCTTTAAATATTATGCCAAGAGAAGAAGATCCGCAGATCGCTATAAGCGGCGGAACTGTTATGGTTATGATGCCCGGTGCAACAGCAAGCGAAGTGGAAAAAGTTTTAGTCAATCCTCTTGAGAGAAAACTTAAAGAGATTAAAGGGATAGAGCATATCTACGGTATGGCAATGGATAATGTAGGCATTGTAAATGTTATGTATTATATTGGTCAAAATAGAGAAGATTCTAATTTAAAGCTTTATGATAAAATTATGCAAAATATGGATGAGCTTCCAAAGGGAGCTATGCAGCCGCTTATAAAACCTTTTGATATTGATATTGATATACCAATCGTAACAGTTGCCTTTTATGCAAAAGATCCAAAAAAAGTTGATCAAGTCACTTTATATAACAAAGTAAGATCTTTGCAGCAGCAAATAAATGAAGTTGAAAATGTATCTAAAACTTCACTAAAAGGAGAGCATAGAGCTCAATTCAATGTTCAGGTAGATCTAAATAAACTTGCAGGATACAATCTCTCTTTAGGTCAGATCATGCAAGCAGTAAAATCCGTAGCAAGTAATGTCCCTGATGTAAAAAGCAGAACAAATGACGGACAGCTTATTGTATTTGGTATTAAAAATGCTATTGAAAATGCAGAAGATGTCGGCAATATAGCTGTTGCCGATTACGGCGGTTCGCTTATATATCTTAGAGATGTTGCTACTGTAACAGAAGGCACTGATGTTCAAAACTTTAAAAATGCATCAATTTGGTATAAAAATGATGTTGATTCTAAGATGAGTAAAGAATATGCCCAAACCACGCTTAGCATATCAAAGTTAGCAGGTACCAATGCAGTTAATGTTGCAAACGATGTAATAGAAGTTTTAAAAAAGAATGAAAAGTCACTCTCAAATGCGGGTATTGGATATGTTATCACAAGAAACTACGGTGTAAGAGCAGATAATGCTGTAAATGAACTAATGCATCACCTTATTATTACAATTATTATAATTTCAATAATGCTCGTATTTGCACTTGGTTGGAGAGAATCATTGATAGTTACTTTTACGGTTCCTGCTATTTTGGCTATCACGCTTTTTATAGCATATTTAGGCGGACAAACTATCAACAGGATTACACTGTTCGCATTCTTGCTTTCTTTGGGTCTTTTGGTCGATGCGGCTATCATAGTTATAGAAAATATTCATCGTCACTTGCATTCTCATACATCTGCACATCAAAGTATGGAAGAGTTGCTGGTAGAGGCAACAGATGAGATAGGGCCGCCGACCAATATTGCAACGCTCGCTATCATCTTGACAATGATTCCTATGGCGTTTGTAGGCGGTATGATGGGATCGTTTATGAAGCCAATACCGCTTAATGTTCCTGTTGCGCTTGTGGCATCTTTGTTTGTTGCGTATATATTTACACCTTATTTGGCTTTGAAGCTTTTAAAAAAACCAAAACACGACGATCATCACAGTGAAGGGACAAAATAATGAAAAAGTTTGAAAATTTTGTCTATGAAATTTTAAATACGCCAAAAAAGAAAAAGATGGTATTGCTTTTAACGGCATTAGCATTTGTATTGGCAATTTTGATGTTCCCTACAAAAATAGTATTGGCAAAAATGCTTCCGGGGAAAAGTGATAATACCTTTTCTTTGTATGTTGATGCACCATCCGGCACATCAATAGAGCAGACAAATAAAATAAGTCAGTGTGCTATTGATATACTAAAAAAAGAGAAAGAAGTTTTAAATATTGAATTGTTTTTAGGTCAAGGAATACCGCTAGATTACGCAGGTCTTGTAAAAGGAAGCGGAATGAAGCAGAGTGAAAATGTTGCAGAAATATCCGTTAATCTAACAGATAAACATGAAAGAGACGAGCCATCCTATCTTATGATACACAGACTCAGACCTATCATTCAAAAAGAGTGCGGCAATATAGTAAAAAATACCTCTATCAAGTTTATAGAACAGCCTGCGGGTCCTCCTACTATGGCTTCTATTGTTGTTGAAGTATATGGTAATGATAATAAAAAGATACGAAATATATCAAATGAAGTTGTAAATATCTTAAGTCACACAGAAGGCCTTGTTGATGTAGATATAGTTGGAGATAAAATATATCAAAAATATCAACTTATACCTGATAAAGAAAAAATCGCAAAAAGCGGCGTGAGTGTTGAACAGCTTAATAATATACTTTATTTAGCATTTGAGGGTATGGTAGTGGGTCAAAAGAACAACCAAGACTACTCTGATCAGATACCGATATTTCTATCGCTGGATAAAGATAGCAAAAGTATAGCATCATCAAGTGAAGATGAAGTGATGTCTAAATTATCATCTTTGAATCTTATGAATCAAATGGGTATGCAAATCCCTGTAAGTGAGCTTGTAACTTTGAAAAAAGTTGAAAACAATCCTGTGATCATGCATAAAGACTTAAATAAAATGATGAATGTCGTAGCAGAAACAGATATGGTATCACAAGTTTATCCTTTGCTTGATGCAAGAGATAAAATGATAGAGTATTTTAGCAAACAATATGAAGTAACAAAAGTTCCCGGTATGTCAACTTATATGTTTGATCTCAATTTGAAAGATAAAAAAACCGGTGAAGAGTATTTGCTTAGATGGGATGGAGAGATGAAAGTTACACTTGATACCTTCAGAGATCTTGGCGGTGCATTTATAGCTGCGCTTGTGCTTATTTTTTTATTGCTTGTAATTTATTATAAAAGTTTTGCGCTTAGCGGAATCGTACTTTTGGGTTCGTTTCTTTCTATTATAGGAGTTGTTTTCGGACACTTGGTGGCTGACATCGTAACAACCGATACATTCTTTTTGACAGCAACCTCGCTTATAGGTTTTATAGCGCTTATGGGTATTAGCTCGAGAAACTCATTGCTGCTGATCGATTTTGCAAAATCTCTTATGGTTTGTCATGGCATACCAAAAAGAAGAGCTATTGCCATTGCAGCTGCTACAAGAGCAAAACCTATTGCTCTTACCGCAATTGCTATCATACTTGGCTCTGCGCTTCTTGCAAGTGACCCTATATTTGGAGGACTTGGCGTTGCTCTGATTTCCGGTACTGTTGCAGCTGTTTTTGTATCTTTGCTATTTATACCGATACTTATGGATAATTCTAAAGCTATGGATTTTAAACCTGAGGCTTGTGAAACAGAAGAGAATATTTCGATAACGAAGTAAAATATTTTTCTATACTTCGGTTAGGTTGGGATATTTATTAAATTCCTGCCTCTACTCTATAAGAATGTTATTTGTCACTGCGAGATGAAAAGCGTTTAGCAAACGATAGCTGCTTATCGTTTGTAGCTTTGGAACCGAAACGGTCTTTACGAAGTGAAACCGTGTAGGCAAAGTCGTGGCAGTCCACTCTTCATAGATCGCCACACTTTGTTCGCGATGACAAGGCAGAGATGCCAAACTAAATTCAATATTACAATTATAGCCAAAAAACTTATTTTCGCTTCTTTAACCAACCATTTGTTATAATAATATAATTTAATTTAACAAGGAGTAGTCATGGCTACAATAGGCATGGGAGATATCAAAAAAGGCGTTAGACTTGAAATTGACGGAAACCCTTATAAAGTTATAGAGTTTCAACATGTAAAACCGGGTAAAGGCGCGGCATTTGTTAGATGTAAAGTCAAACATTTAAGTTCAGGGAAAGTTATAGAAAAAACTATTCATGCCGGCGATAAGTTTGAAGTTCCGGCGCTTGAGCAAAAAACTATGCAGTATCTTTATGATGATGGTGAATATCTGCAATTTATGGACAATGAGACTTATGAGCAAATCGGACTAACTAAAGAGCAGGTAGGTGAAGATACATTTAGTTTTATGATAGACGGTATGAACGCTGATATCTTGTTCCATAATGGAAAAGCAATATCAGTTGAGATACCTCAAACAGTTGTGCTTAAAGTAGTAGAAACTCCGCCAAATTTCAAAGGCGATAGCCAAGGCGGAAAAAAACCGGCGACATTAGAGAGTGGGGCGGTTGTTCAAGTGCCTTTTCATATTTTAGAGGGAGATATGATAAAGGTCGATACAGTTGAAGGCGTTTACCTAGAAAAAGCAAAATAAGCGAGGTTATCATGGCAAAAGTACTTATTCCATTGGCAGAGGGTTTTGAAGAGATCGAAGCCGTTAGTCTTATTGATATTATGCGAAGAGGAGGGATAGATGTAGATATTGCCTATCTTGGCGATGAGTTTGCAAGCGATCTTGTAACCGGCGCGAACGGTATTGTTATACAAGGTCAAATTGATATCAACTTCGTTATATCTGATAATTATGATATGGTAGTCTTACCTGGTGGCTTGGGCGGAACAAATAGGCTTGCTCAAAATAAAAAAGTACAATCGTTGCTAAAAGAATTTAAATCCAAAGATAAATATATAGGTGCTATATGTGCAGCACCTTATGCGCTTCATGTCGCGGGAGTATTGAACCATAACTACACATGCTATCCATCAGTTCAAGATCAGATAAGAATAGAGGGCTATACCGATAAACAAAAAGTTGTTATTGACGGTAAGGTAATGACTTCAAGAGGTCCCGGAACTGCTATATGTTTTGGACTTGAGATAGTCAAAACGCTTGTCGGCGTAGAAACATACGAGATGATAAAAGGCGGAACACTCAGCGATTTTTGCTGAGTGTTTTATAGTTTATTGTTTATAATTCGCTATAACTTTCTTAATAGCAGGCAGCATTTTAAGAGCCGCTTTTTCACCTTCTAAGATAGCTTGATGCTTTGAATCAAAAGAGATGGAGCTAAGTCTTTCTAAATTTGGCTTTATAACAATATTTGCTTTTTTGAGTTCGCTGTTTAGCGCAACTTGATTCATGATATTTATACTTTGATCAAGCGTTTCAAGCAGTCCGCTAGCCCCGCTTTTAGGTTTTGCTGATATATCGATCGCTATTACTATGTCTGCACCCATTCTTTTTGCTGCGCTGACCGGTACAGGCTGAGTAAGTCCACCGTCAACATAAAAGTTGTTTCCTATTTTAACCGCTTGAAAAACATTCGGTACGCTTGCGCTTGCTCTTACTGCCTGCCCCGTATTTCCTGATGTAAAAACGGCGGTTGCGCCTGTGTTTTTGTTTGTTGCCACAATTCCAAGTGGAATTTTGAGATTTTGTATAGGCCTATTTTGTACGGATCTGTTTATAAAGTTTTGCAATGCGACACCTTTGATAAAACCGTCAGTGGAGAGCGTAAAGTCCATTAGTCCATCAGTTTCAAGATCCATGGCTTTTTGTTGAAGTTCTATGCTGTTCATTCCGGACGCATAAAGACTTCCTATGACTGCACCCGCGCTTGTGCCTGTGATAATGTTTGGTTTTATGCCGTTTTGTTCCAATACTTTTATAACGCCTATATGAGCAAATCCTTTTGCGGCTCCGCCTCCAAAAGCTATAGCGATTTTCGGTTTTTTTCTAACGGGTGAAATTTGTTTGGTTGTACATCCTGTAAAAAATAGTGATATTGCAACAATATAAAGTATAATTTTTTTCAATATTTAAACCTTTGTTTTTTTATGCAATTATACGATAAAAGTCTAAAGTATGATATAATATTGTCTTAATTTTTGGAGTTATGTGATGGAAATATTGCTTGTTGCAGTCGGAGTTTTTGTGGGAATATTGTCCGGTTTCTTTGGGATCGGCGGCGGAACAGTAAGTGTTCCGATACTACTTTATATGGGATTTGATATAAAGCAAGCGATCGGCATATCGGTTTTCCAAATGCTCATAGGCTCAATTTTAGGTTTTTTTATACATAGAAAAAGCGGTACTTATAAGCCTTTTAAAAAAGTCTATTTTGGATTTGGTGGAATAATCGGAGCTATTATAGGCGCATATTTGGTAAAAGTTCTCGGATCTGATATTTTAGAATGGCTGTTTTTATCATTAGTTGTATTTACGCTTGTTAAGCTGTTCTTGTCAAATCCGCAGCCTACAAAAGAAGAGATATATAATCCATATCTATATATGGCAATAGGTTTGGGTATAGGTGTATTTTCAGGAATGCTCGGTGTCGGCGGTTCTATACTGATGACTCCGATACTTGTAAGTTTTCTAGGTTTTTCACTTAAAAAAGCTTCGGCAGTTGGACTATTCTTTGTGATATTTTCATCGTTCTCATCGTTTGTATCGCTCTCATTTTTAGGGCTTATGGATTATAAACATGGATTGCTTTTAGGTATAGGTTCGCTTTTTGGTATATGGATAGGAATATGGCTTTTGCAAAAAATAAAAATAACGCATTATAAAAATTTTTTGGTAGTTTTTTATGTTTTTATATTTTTGCTTACGATAAATAAGATTTTAGGATAAATATGGATAGTATAAAAGTTTATGGGGCAAGAGAAAATAATCTAAAAAATATTTCTCTTGAAATTCCAAAGAATAAACTTGTCGTTATAACAGGCTTAAGCGGAAGTGGTAAATCAACATTGGCATTTTCAACTCTTTACGCTGAAGGGCAGAGAAGATATATAGAATCTCTTTCATCTTATGCAAGGCAGTTTTTGGGCAGAGTCGGCAAGCCTGATGTGGATAAAATAGAAGGTCTTACGCCTGCGATCGCAATAGATCAAAAAACAACATCAAAGAACCCAAGATCGACAGTCGGCACGATCACTGAAATTTATGACTACTTGAGATTATTGTTTGCCAGAGTAGGAAAGCAGTATTGTCATCTGTGCGGCAAGCCTATATCATCAATGAGTGCAAGCGATATTATAAATGAAGTTTTAAAGCTTCCCCAAGAGAGTAAGATAGTCATACTAGCTCCGCTAGTTAAAGAGAAAAAAGGTTCATTTGCCGAGACGATAGAATCACTTCGCCATAAAGGATATGTAAGAGCAATAATTGATGGCGTAATGGTAAGACTTGACGAAGAGATAGAGCTTAGTAAAACAAAGAAACATACCATCAAGGTGGTTATAGATAGAGTTGTTGTGCATAATGATAACAAAGAGAGAATTGCAAGTGATGTTGAAAAGGCTCTTAAAGAGAGTTATGGTGAAGTTGAGATAGAGATAACAAACTATGAAGAAGTTGGCGTAGAGAGTGAAATTTTGCATTATTCCGAGCATTTGGCTTGTTTTGATTGTAAAATAAGTTTTGAGCCGCTTGAGCCTGTTAGTTTTTCATTCAATTCTCCAAAAGGCGCGTGCAGTACTTGTGATGGTCTTGGTATAAGATATGTTTTGGATCTAAAAAAGATCATAGATAGCTCGCTTAGCATCGATAAAGGCGCTATTAAAATAGTATATGGTTTCAATAAGAGCTATTACGCAAAATTTTTAAATGCTTTTTGTGAATCACAAGGAATAGATATACATAAGCCATACGAAGATCTTGAAGAGTTTGAAAAGAAAGCCATTTTGTATGGAAACTCGGAAATAGTAAATTTTACATGGAAAAGACATGCACTTAGACGCGAGTGGCCCGGAATCGTTAGAATAGCTTACGATATGTTCAAGGACGAAAGAGACTTAGCGGAGTATATGACGGAAAAAAAATGCGACAGATGTGACGGCAATAGGCTCTCTCCGCAAAGCTTGGCTGTTAAAATTGGGGATAAGAATATATCATGGGTAGTTAATCAGCCGATAGAAGAGAGTTATAAATTTTTTCAAAACAGCAAAAACTTTGATATTTTAACTGAGCAGCAACAACAAATAGCAGAACCGATCTTGAGAGAAATAAACGAAAGACTGTTTTTTTTATACGATGTGGGCTTGGGATATCTTACTCTTAGCCGTGATGCAAGAACGATCTCGGGCGGTGAAGCTCAAAGGATAAGAATCGCTTCTCAAATAGGTTCAGGATTGACCGGAGTTATGTATGTGTTAGACGAGCCAAGTATCGGACTTCATGAGAGAGATACCATGAAGCTTATAAGAACGCTAAAATCACTGCAGGCAAAAGGCAACAGCGTTATAGTTGTCGAGCATGATAAAGAGACCATACTCAATGCAGATCATGTTGTTGATATAGGACCGGGTGCCGGAGAATACGGCGGCGAAATAATATTTAGTGGAAATTTAGAAAAATTAAAAAAAGCAAAAACACTAACAGCCGACTATCTTTTTGACAGAAAGAAGATAGAATATAAGCATAATAGAGTGCAAGAGAGATTTATAGAGATCAAGAATGTTACATTAAATAATATTACAAACCTGTCTGCAGCTATACCTCTAGGTAATTTTGTTTGCATAACCGGAGTTAGCGGCAGCGGCAAAAGTTCGCTAATACTTCAAACGCTTTTGCCGACAGCGCTGGAGATATTAAATCGTGCGCGAAAAGTAAATAAAGTTGATGGTGTAGAGATAACCGGACTTGAAGAGCTTGACAAGGTAATATATCTTGATCAAAATCCTATAGGAAGAACGCCAAGGAGTAATCCTGCTACATATACGGGCATAATGGACGAGATAAGAAAGCTATTTGCAGGCACTAAAGAGGCAAAACTTAGAGGTTATCAGGTCGGAAGATTTTCGTTTAATGTAAAAGGGGGAAGATGCGAAAAATGTCAAGGAGACGGAGAGATAAAGATAGAGATGCACTTTTTACCGGATGTTATGGTGCAGTGCGACAGCTGTAAAGGAAAAAGATACAATCAGCAGACGCTAGAGGTTTTATATAGAGGAAAAAGCATAGCAGATGTTTTATCTATGAGCGTAACGGAAGCGCTGGAGTTTTTCAAAGCGGTTCCGGCAGTTTTCGCAAAGCTCCGCACACTTGAAGCCGTTGGGCTTGGATATATCACGCTTGGACAAAATGCAACGACTCTTAGCGGCGGAGAAGCTCAAAGGATAAAACTAAGCAAAGAGTTAAGCCGCAAAGATACTGGAAATACGCTCTATATACTTGACGAGCCCACAACCGGACTTCATTTTGCCGATGTAGATAGGTTGACGGGGGTGCTTCATCATCTCGTTGAACTTGGAAACAGCGTAGTGGTTATAGAACATAACCTTGATATGATAAAAAATGCCGATTATATTATAGATATGGGTCCAGAGGGTGGTAATAAAGGCGGTCTTATAATAGCAACTGGTACACCAAAAGAGCTTGCCCAAAATTACAAAAAAACAGGTAGCTATACTGGAGAGTACTTGGCAAAAGAGCTTAAGGTATAACCATTTTAATATCTATTGGTATGTTTTTGCGTCTGTGGCGGTGTTTGTTATGTATGGTATCACGCTTGAAAAATATGAAACTATAAGCGCTTTTAAAGATAAGCAGTAATACTATTAATGCCAATACTTCGTATCCAAGAGCCCATGTCAATAAAAAATTATGATTTGATATGATAAGTTTAAATAGGGTCGGTCTAAATCCTGCAATAACGGTAAAAATAAAAATAATACCGGCTATATATGGTAAAAATATGAAATATATCAGCAAGAAGAGTTTTTCATAGCCCTTTGGGAAAAATATGCTTTGATCCCAGCTGACATCTTGGTTAAAAAATTGACTAGCCCTATTTTGTTTAAGCATCATAGTTTACTCCACATCAGTTTTTTTAATTATATCATAAAAAAATGACATTAAAATGATAAAATAAACTTTATAAAAAATAAAATCAAAAAGAGAGCTAATGAAAACAATCACAATTATAGACACCTTTGGGTTCTTTTTTAGGTCTTTCTATGCGCTTCCTGCTCTTAGGAACAGCAAAGGTTTTCCGACGGGACTTTTGACGGGTTTTGTAAATCTTATAGATTCTTTGAGAAGAGAACATGCAACAGATTATATTGTTTTTGCGCTTGACAGCAAGGGCGATACATTTAGAAAAGAGATATTTGATAACTACAAAGCAAATAGGCAAACACCACCTGAAGATCTGACGCTTCAGCTTCCGATCGCTATAGAATGGATAGAGAAAATGGGATTTGCAAATATCTCAATGAATGGATTTGAAGCAGACGATATTATAGCCACTATAACACATTTGGCAAAAAATGACGGGCTGAAAGTCAGAATAGTTTCACATGATAAAGATTTATATCAGCTTATAGATGACGGTGTGGTCGTGCTTTATGACAGCGTTAAAAAGAGAGAGATAGATGAAGCCGGGTGTGTTGAGAAGTTTGGCGTAAATCCAAAAGATTTTATAAATTTTCAAGCCATACTCGGAGATAGTTCAGACAATGTTCCGGGAATTAAAGGCATAGGGCAGAAAGGCGCAAGCGAGCTGATAAACAAGTATCATACGCTTGAAGCCATATATGACGACATAGAAAATGCAGGCACACCAAGAATGCAAAAGTTACTATTAGAGGGCAAAGACAGCGCATTTCTCTCAAGAGAACTTGTAACGATGAAGCATGATATCATTGATAGTTGTGAGTGGAGCAATTTTAAATTTGAAGATAAAAATTATCTTGCTTGTCTTGTCCATGAGTTTGAAAAATATGAAATGAAGCAAGCGCTTAAAAAAGCATATATCAAAAAGCCCGATGATGCTCCCGATTGTCTTATATCAGAAGAAAAAAAAGATAAATTATCATTTGAAGCGATAACTCTTGATACAAAGGAAAAATTAAATAGCGTTATATCAAAATTAAATAAAGATACATTGGTTGCATTTGATACCGAAACAACATCGCTCGATACCAAAGAGGCAAATTTGGTCGGGTTTAGTTTTTGTACGGAGAGCAAAAAAGCATATTATGTTCCTGTAGGGCATAGTTATTTGGGCGTCCCGAAACAAGTAGATATAGCAGATGCGATAAATGCTATAAAAAAAATACTTTCATGCAAAGCAGTAGGACAAAACCTCAAATTTGATCTTTCATTGCTGTACAACAGATACGATATACAAGAAGTAGTTCCTTATGCCGATATAATGCTCCTTGCATGGTTAAGCAACCCGGCAAAAAGAGTGGGACTGGATCATTTGGCAAAAGAGTATTTTGACTATGATATGAAATCTTTTAGCGATACCGTCAAAAAAGGAGAGAATTTTTCTAGTGTTTCCATTGAAGATGCGACTTTTTATGCAAGCGAAGATGCTTGGATGACATATCTGCTTTTTGGCGCAATAAATAAAAAATTAGAATTATCGTCGCTTGAGCAACTGAAAACAGTTGCCAAAAATGTTGAGTATCCCTTTATAAATGTTCTTGCAAGGATGGAAAAAACAGGCATAAAGGTAGATATTGCCAGACTTAAAAGTTTAAAGGAGAGCTTTACAAAAGAGATAGATACGCTAACCAACGAAATATATAAGCTTTCAAATACTCAGTTCAATATTCGCTCAACTCAGCAGCTCGGCGTGGTATTGTTTCAAAATCTGGGACTTAAAGGCGGCAAAAAGACCAAAACAGGATATAGCACAAATGAAGCGGTGCTCGAAAGCCTCGTAAATGAGCATCCGGTAATTGAGAAAATTTTAAAATATAGAGAACATACAAAGCTTTTATCAACATATGTTGATCCGCTTTTGATCTTGGCAAATAATGATAAAAACCACAGAATATATACATCTTTTCTTCAAACAGGAACAACGACAGGCAGACTTAGCTCAAAAGATCCAAATCTGCAAAATATTCCTGTTAGAAGCGAACTTGGCAGAAGCATAAGAGAGGCTTTTGTAGCAAAAGAGGGATATAAACTTGTAGGTATAGACTATTCACAGATAGAACTTAGACTGCTTGCCCATTTCTCACAAGATAAGGTTTTGCTGGATGCTTTCAATTTGGGACAAGATATACATATGGCAACGGCAATTAAGCTTTTTGGGCAAGAGCATGCAAAAGAAAAAAGACACATAGCCAAATCTATAAATTTTGGACTTTTGTACGGTATGGGACCAAAAAAATTATCCGGCGAACTTGGAATTTCACAGACTGAGGCAAAAGAGATAATAGCAAACTATTTCAAAACTTTTGCTACAGCTAAACATCTATTGGACAGCATAGAAGAAGATGTAAAACATAGCGGATATGTAGAGACGCTTCTTGGGCGAAGAAGATTTTTTGATTATGCAAATGCAAACGGTATGGAGAAAGCTGCGTTTCTCAGAGAAGGAATAAATACGAAATTTCAAGGGAGTGCGGCAGATTTGATAAAAATGTCAATGATCGAGATAGATAGGCTCATCATAGAAGAAAAGCTTGATGCGTTTATGCTTCTTCAGATTCACGATGAACTTATATTTGAAATAAAAGCCGAGAAAGCGGAAGCTCTTAGCAAAAAATTTGCCAATATTATGGAAAATATCTACGAACTTTCTGTTCCGCTTGAGTGTTCAGTTTGCATAGGCGATAATTGGGGCGAGTTGAAGTAAGGAGGAGTTTAAAATGGCAATAACAAGTTATCATAATGTGAGTTTAGCAAAATGTGGGCAATATGAATCTTAAAAAAATTCTATTTTTGATATAATCATAATAAACTTTTTAGGAAAACAGCTTGGGTATATTTCAAAACTCCGTTCTAAGAAACACAAAACAAGATGAAGCCCTCATAGCTCACAGATGGGCATCTTTTCAGGACTATTTGGCAAAAACAGAAGCTATCAAAGGTTTCAAAGAAGAGATATATCAAGACGGATTTTTAAAAGATGTATTTGAAAACTGCTTAGGTTATACGCTTAAAACTACAAACCCGAGTAATTACAACTTAGATAGAGAACAAAAAAATGAAACTGACGGCAAAAAGGCAGATGCGGTTATCTTTATTGATAGAAATTCGCTTGGAGGCAAAGCCTACAATGCGACTCTTCAGCAGACGGCTCACGGTGCTGGCGCCGTTAATGACAAAGTTGTTGTCGGTATCATAGAGCTAAAAGACCAAAAGAGTAAAAACTTAGATGCCATCGAAGCTCAAGCATTCGGATACCATGCATCACACGCTAACTCCCGTTATATTATCATATCAAACTTTGATGAGTTGAGATTTTATATCGACAAAAAGAGCTATTATGAGAAATTTAACCTTTTTAGCCTTGATTACGAAGGGTTTAGAAGACTTCATCTCATACTTAGTTATGAAAGCATAAGCAGCGGACTTACGAACAGGCTGTTTGAACAGTCAAATAGATTTGAAGTAGATATATCAAAACAGCTTTATAGGGATTTTAGCGACTTTAGAACACATCTTTTTGAAAATATCGTGAAAAATAACTATGTTGGTGCGAGTGCGAGTGTGAGTGTGAGTGTAGGAGAAGATACTCAAACTCAAACACAAACCCACACATTTCCGGACAAGCAAACCCTTCTCCGCCTTACCCAAAAGCTATGCGACAGGCTTGTGTTTATCCTGTTTGCGGAAGATAGAGGACTTCTAAGACCAAATACTATCAAAGAGATAAGAGAAGAGTTTAAAAATCAAAAATTTACCTCTTACACTCTATATGACATTTATAAATTTTACTTTAACGCTATAAGCGAGGGTAACGATAGGCTTGATATTCCAAAGTACGACGGCGGACTGTTTGCAAAAGATGAACTTTTGGACTCTCTTGTGATAGATGATGATCGTATAGATCTCGAAGCTCAAAAACTAAGCGATTATGACTTTATGAGCGATATCGGCGTAAATATCTTGGGGCATATATTTGAACAGTCCTTGACCGATCTCGAAGAGATGGAAAAGTCATTCGGAAGTGAGGCTTTAGCCTCGCAAGAGGGCGGGGTTAAAACCCCACCTCCGATGAGTAAACGCAAAAAAGACGGCGTATTTTACACTCCGGAATACATCACGCATTACATCGTAGAAAATACCCTTGGCAAACTTTGCAGTGATAAAAAGGCAGAGTTAAATATAATACAAATAGAACCGCCAAAAGATAGCAGGAAACCAACTAAAAAAGAGCAGATTACAAAAGAAAACCTTGAGATTTATAGAAATTGGCTTCTTGGACTTAAGATCCTTGATCCTGCATGCGGGAGCGGAGCATTTCTAAATCAAGCTTTGGAGTTTCTCATCCGTGAACACAAAAGCTTACAGCAAAATCTCGTCATCATGGGCGACATTACCGCTTACTATGATATAGAAGCAAATATCTTGGAGCATAATCTATACGGCGTAGATATAAACGAAGATGCTGTGGAGATAGCAAAGCTTAGTTTGTGGCTTAGAACGGCACAAAAGGGGCGAATGCTTACGAATCTAAGCGGGAAGATAAAATGTGGAAATTCACTTATAGATGATAAAAGCGTAGCACAAAATGCATTTGTATGGGAAGAGGAATTTCCGGAAGTATTTGAGCAAGGTGGTTTTGATGTGGTGATCGGCAATCCGCCGTATGTAAGACAAGAAGCCATCAAAGAGCAAAAAGAAGCGTTAAGTCAAAAATATAAAGTTTACAGCGGCACGGCTGATCTGTATGTATATTTTTATGAGTTAGCCTTGCGACTACTCAAACCAAGTGGAATTACAGGTTTTATATGCTCCAATAAATTTTTCCGTGCGAAATATGGCGAGAACTTGCGAAAATATATTTTAGAACATACGACCATCGAAGAGATAGTTGACTTTAACGGAGTCAAAATATTTGAAGATGCCACCGTGGATAGTGCTATCACGATATTTAAAAAAGCAAAAGCGGATAATGATAGCTCGTTCAAAGTGGTAGACCATACCCTTGAAAACTACTTTATAATGAAACAAAGCGATTTAAGCATTGATAGCTTTAGCTTTGCCAATCCAAAAGAGTTAGAGA
>DYLZ01000059.1 GCA_020721775.1 Sulfurovum sp. | reverse complement strand
GCTATGCTCCACCAATTCTTTATCTCTCCTTTAAGTGCAAAATAGTTACATTTCATTTACCTTCGTTAAACTTTTTAATGTTACACTTCTGAAAAATAATATGGGCTAATTTATGAAAAAATGGTTTTTAGAATTAAATAAATGGGCAAGATGGTTTGTTTTGTCTCTATTTTTAATATTTTCTATATATCTGATAAAAATTTTTATATTTCCATCAAAAGAAGAAAGTCCTTATATAACCGCTAAACCAACTATTATGAACTTAGAAAATACCGTAATGGCAACAGGGATAATAAATGCCTACAAACAAGTTAGTGTCGGCGCTCAAGTATCCGGCCAGATAGAAGAGCTTAAAGTTACGGTAGGACAAAAAGTAAAAAAAGGAGACATTTTAGCCGTTATCGATGCGCAAACACAACGAAATACATACTTTGCTGCAAAGGCCCAAATGGCAAGCGATGAAGCAGCGCTTGTAAAAGCAAGATTAGACTTTGAAAGACAATCGCAAATGCTTCCAAGCGGTGCTACATCAAAAGCCGAGTATGAAAGCGCCAAAGCAACTTTAGCTTTAGCAAAAGCGCAGTTAGAGCAATCAAAATTAAAAGTTGAAACTTCCAAAGTATCATTGGGGTATACAAAAGTAATAGCGCCCATTGACGGAGTGGTTATTTCAATAGCGGTAGAGCAAGGGCAGACAGTAAATGCAAATCAGTTGACGCCGACGATTTTAGTTCTAGCGCAAATTGATAAGATGATTATCAAATCTGAAATATCAGAAGCCGATGTGGCTAAGTTGAAAGTTGGAACAGAAGCAACATTTACCACTTTAGGAGATAATAATAAAGAGTACAAAACCAAAATAAGCTCCATAGATCCGGCCCCTACAACCATCACGAACAACAGCAATATAAACATCAACTCTACATCCAATAATGCAATTTATTATTACGCTACCATGGAAGTGCCAAATAATGATAATGAATTGAAGATCGGTATGACGGCACAGATCAAAATAGTTACAAATAGCATAAAAAATGCCTTAACCATTCCTTCTGTTGCATTGGGCGAAAAAAACAGCAAAGGACTATACGCCATTAGAGTTTTAAATGAAAACAATGAAGTTGAAACAAAGTGGATAAAAACAGGGCTCAATAATGGCATAGATGTAGAAGTTCTATCCGGACTATCCAAAAACGATAATGTCATCATAAGTGAGAAAAGTTCCACACAAAGCTCATCAAGCGCAACTAACAAGATGAGTGCAAGAAAAATCCCGCACGGTGGAATGTAATGAGCGCTTTGCTTGAAGTTAAAAATCTCTATAAGCGATTTTTCCTTGGGGGTACTGAAGTCGAGATCTTAAAAGATATAAGCTTAACCATAAATAGAGGTGAGTTTGTAGCTATCATCGGACAATCAGGTTCAGGTAAAACAACGCTGATGAATATATTGGGATGTCTTGATACTCCAAGCAGCGGAATATATAAGATAGACGGCAGATCTACGGCCGATATGGATAGTGATGATCTTGCGCGCCTTAGAAGAGAGCATTTTGGATTTATATTTCAAAGGTATCATTTGCTTAATGATCTTGATGCGCTCTCTAATGTTGAGATACCAAGTATTTATGCCAATCATCCAAGCAATGAGCGAAAAGAAAGAGCTGCAGCGCTTTTGGGCAGACTGGGTCTTGAAGAGAGATTGCACAACAGACCAAATCAATTATCAGGCGGACAGCAGCAAAGAGTTAGTATCGCAAGGGCGCTTATAAACGGCGGAGAGGTAATATTTGCCGATGAGCCTACAGGCGCGCTTGACAGCAAGAGCGGAAATGAAGTTATGGATATCATAAAAGAACTTCACCAAAGAGGTCATACGATAGTTTTAGTAACGCACGAAGCTTCTATTGCCGCTATGGCAGATAGAATTATCGAGATAAAAGATGGTAAGATAATAGCCGATAATACCATAAAGAAAAATATCCCCGCAAACGATCTGCTAAAACCGGTTTCTTTACAGTTAAATCCTCTTCAAGCAGCTATAGAAAGATTTAAAGAGGCTTTTTCGATGGCCATTAAAGCTATGTTTCATCATAAATTTAGAACATTTCTAACAATGCTAGGCATCATTATAGGAATCGCATCTGTTGTAAGTGTGGTTGCATTAGGAGAAGGTTCGAAGCAAAAGATTTTAAAAGATATCAGCAATATGGGAACAAATACTATAAATATATACAGGGGGTACGGCTTTGGCGATACGAGATCGTCAAAAGTACGAACACTTAAAGTTTCAGACATGTATGCCTTGTCCGATCTGCCTTTTGTGGATAGTGTTACGCCTATAGTTAACGCTACTGCGACGGTCTCATTTGAAAATAAAACGGTAACAGCGCAGATAAAAGGCGTGGGCGAAGAGTTTTTTCAAGTAAAAGGTATAGAGCTTGATGAGGGAGTGTTTTTGGATCTTTCAATGATAAAAGGCTACACACAAGATGCCGTAATAGATCCAAATGCAAAAAAAGAACTTTTTGGTAACAGCATAGATCCTATAGGCAAGATCATAATCGTTGATAATTTACCTATCAGAGTAGTAGGTGTGAGCAAAAAACTCTCATCAATGATTGGAGGAGATGATACTGTAAATATTTGGATACCTTATACTACGGTAATGGGTAAAATGCTAGGTCGTAGTTATCTAACAAGTGTTACTGTGAGATTAAAAGATGATGTTGACAGCGTGGCAAGTGAAGAAGCTATATCAAAAGTGCTTGAAACAAGACATGGGAAAAAAGATTTTTATCTGGCAAATCTGGATAGTGTCAGGCAGACCATTGAAAGCACAACAGGAACGATGAGGCTGCTTATCTCTATGATCGCAGCTATTTCACTAATTGTCGGCGGAATAGGCGTTATGAATATTATGCTTGTTTCTGTAACGGAGCGGACAAGTGAGATAGGCGTGAGAATGGCAGTAGGAGCAAGACAGAGCGATATAATGCAGCAATTTTTGATAGAGTCTGTTCTAGTTTGTATCATAGGGGGAGTGTTGGGAATTTCTCTAGCACTTCTAATAGGAGAGATATTTGGGCAGATGAGCAGTATGTTCAGTATGGTATTTTCTAGCGCCTCGATAATCTTTGCTTTTGCCTGTTCAACGGCGATAGGCATTATCTTTGGATTTGTGCCGGCCAAAAATGCCGCAAAGCTTGATCCTGTTGTTGCGCTCAATAAGGAGTGAGTGTGAGTGTGGGTGTGGGTGGTTGTCATTGCGAGGAGTTTACGACGAAGCAATCTAAGGATAAATAAGATGCCAAAAAATATATTTAAAATACCCACATCCACACTAATATTTGCACTCACACTTTTCTTTTCAGGCTGCGCATCTCTGGACACACCGCAACCAAAAATTGATGTAGCAAAGGAGTTAAAATGGTGGGAAAAATTCAATGATAACAATTTAAACTATTTTGAGGAAAAGGCACTTCAAAACAACAGCTCACTTTTGGCAAAATTGTATAATTATGAAAAAGCCAAACTAAATGTTGATCTATCAACAAATTCAATGTTACCAAACTTTAGTGCAAGTTTAAATGGTAATGCATCTAGGGCTATCGATAAAAGTGATACAACTACAAAAAGTTTCAGCTCAAACCTAAATGTTACTTATGAGGCAGATCTGTTTGGCAAACTTAGAAGCGCTAAAAATATAAAAGAGCTTGAAGCAACTGCTTCAATGCAAGACTATCTAAGCGCGAGGCTTGTTTTGGCTTCAAAAGTTGCAAAGCACTATTTTCAGATCGCTTATATAAATGAAAGTATAAAACTTACACGCCAAAATATAGCGTACCAAACAAATATCGTAGATCTGGCTAAAGTCAAATTCAAAGCAGGTGCTATCTCAAAACTTGATCTTTTATCTTCCGAGCAATCACTATTGACCCTTAACGCAACAATTGATAATCTTGAGCTTGAGAAAAAAACAGCTATAAGTTCGCTTGCTTTGCTGCTCGACATTGAGCCCCAAAGTGTTTTAGCAAACCTGCCAAACTCTCTGCAAAAAGTCAATATCCCGCAGATCGGACAAATCCCTGCTTCGGCATTGTCGCATAGGCCTGATATGATAGCAAATGAGTTGAGGCTAAAAGAGGCGTTTGTCGGTATCGATGCGGCAAAGCTAAGTTTTTATCCGACACTAAACTTAACAAATTCTATAGGAACAAGTTCAAATGAGATGTTAAATATTCTACGCAATCCCGTAGGCTCCATCGGACTAAATATACTCTTACCGTTTATCAACTACAATGCAAATGCTATAAATTATAAAATTTCAAAAGTAGAATTCGAGAAAGCAAAAGCAGATTTTAGAACAAGTTTGTTTACAGCTATGAAAGAGATAAACGATGCGATAAACGCAAATGAGATCTACGCTCTAAAAAACAAAAAGCTTGAACAAAATCTGATGCATTCAAAAGAGATGAAAAAGCTTTCATTTATCAGATACAAAGCAGGAGCAATTAGTATGAGCGATTTCATGCAAATTTCACAAACTGCCATAAATAGTGAACAAAGTTTCCTTGACAATAAATATAAAATGCTCACAGCAAGGATTGATTTGTTTGAAACAACCGGCGGGAAATAAGTGTGAGTTTGCGAACGATATTGTTTTAAATAATGCAAACACGAGGTACCGCACGAGCGAAGCGAACTCAGAGTGTTTGCGATTTTTGTGCTACTTTTTTTAAAAAAGTAGTAAAGTAAAAATATAAAATTTATTGAATTCAAATATTTTCATCTCAACAAATTTTAATTTTAATTTAAGCATTACGCGATATAATTCTGTTCTCTTTTGTGTGGCTCGATAGCTCAGTCGGTAGAGCAGCAGACTGAAAATCTGCGTGTCGACGGTTCGATTCCGCCTCGAGCCACCACTTTTAAAGACAAAAATATCTTTTTAATCCCCTAAAAACTATATACTTTAAGCCAATTTACGCTTTTTTGTTTATTTTTCATTAATTTTCTTGACATTTATAAATAATCTGTGTTATACTTGTGGTCATTCAAAACAAAAAAGGAGTATAGAATGAAAAAAACTTTATTACTATCAGTAGTTGCTTCAACTATGATTTTTGCGGGCGGTGATATCGCTCCGGTTGAGCCAGCGGTTGTTACACCGGCTCCGGCTCCTGCTCCGGCTCCTGCTCCGGTTGCTACATCTAATTGGAAATTTAGCGGTCAAGGCGTAGTTTACTATCAAACTGATGAT
>DYLZ01000011.1 GCA_020721775.1 Sulfurovum sp. | reverse complement strand
GATACAGATTCGATTGATTTTAAAGAATATGTCATCATTGATGGACAGCAACGCCGTCAGTTCACTTAAAGCAACTAGATTCCGTCAATGGGCGACATCGGTACTCAAAAATTATGTTCAAAATGGTTATGCTGTCAATACTCACAAAATTACAGAACAAAGACTGTTGAGGTTAGAAAATGATGTAGCTACTATTAAATCACATATAAAAGATAATTCACTCGAGCTAAAACAAGGGATATTTTTTGATGGACAGATATTTGATGCTTATCTTTTTGTAGCAGAGTTGATAAAAAGCACTAAAAAATCAATTATTCTAGTTGATAACTATATAGATGAGTCAGTATTGATATTGTTTTCAAAAAATTTACAAATAAAAACAACTTTTTATACTCATGGTGCAACAAAACAACTAAAACTTGATATGGACAAATATAATAAACAGTATAATAACATTGAGTTAAAAGAGATTAAAAATTTTCATGATAGATTTATGATAATCGATGATGAGAATATTTATCATATCGGAGCAAGTCTAAAAGATTTGGGCAAAAAAGTTTTTGCTTTTAGCAAAATGGATATAGATAGCAATAAGATTTTAGAGATGATAAAAAGGTAAAAAAGTGGCGATAAATATAAGCAAAAAACTCCTCAGAGTAGCAGGTAAAACAAATGCAACTTTTAAGTTGATAGGTGAGGGCGATAAGGTACTAGTGGGGCTTAGCGGTGGGAAAGATTCACTAGCTTTGGTGCATATACTAAAACATATGCACAGAAGCGCGCCGTTTAAATTTGAGTTTGAAGCTGTTACTATTAAGTATGGGATGGATGGAGAAAACTATGACTATTTGCGCAATCATTGCTTAGAGCATGAGATAAAGCATACTATATTTGATACCAATATTTACGAAATTTCAAATGATACTATTAGAGAAAATAGCTCATTTTGCAGCTACTTTTCAAGAATGAGAAGAGGCGCGCTTTATACATTTGCAGAGCAAGGCGGATTTAACAAAGTAGCTCTTGGACATCATTTTGATGATGCGGTGGAGAGTTTTTTTATGAATATGTTTTATAACGGCACTATGAGAAGCTTGGCACCTATATATAAGACCGAGAGAGGATTTCATCTTATTCGTCCGTTAATCCAAGCAAGAGAATCTCAACTTAGAGCATTTGCCGATGAAAACAGCATTCAGACAATCGGGGATGAATCATGTCCGGCGATGATGAAAAATGTCAAAATGCCTCATGCAAGAGAGGCTACAAAAGAGTGGTTAAAAGAGATGGAGAGCAAGCAGAAAAACCTTTTTAAAATGTTAAAAGCATCGTTTGAACATATACATGATGATACTTTTTTTGATCCGGCTAGATGGAATAGAGATGATATAAGCAAAGTGAGCAGTAACAGTGGGCAGTGAACAACTAGCAGCTATCAATGAGCAATTTAGCTTTGTTGTAAGTGAAGATGATCGTATCGATAAAGTTTTAGCGTCATATCTAAATGTGAGCCGCAATCAGGCAGAAAAACTTATAGAAAAAGGCTTCGTGAGTATAAACAACAAGATTATATCAAAAACAAGTCAAAAAGTGCATACAGGTGATATGGTTTCATATATTTTGCCGGAAGTCGAACAAAAAGAGGCTATGAATATTGATTTTGATATAGAGATTCTTTATGAAGATGAGCATCTAATGGTAATAAATAAGCCAAGCGGACTTGTAGTTCATCCGGCTCCCAGCGTCAAAGAGCCGACATTGGTGGATTGGCTAATAAAAAAAGGCATATCACTCTCTACGATATCAGGCGAAGAGAGACACGGAATAGTACACAGGATCGACAAAGATACGACAGGAGCTTTAGTAATAGCTAAAACAAATGAAGCTCATGAAGCATTGAGCCTTCAATTGGAAGATAAAACAATGGGAAGGTATTATTTGGCTATTATTGATTATCCATTGAAAGAAGATATCACTATTGAAAAAAATATTGCTAGAAATAGTACCAATAGACTTAAAATGGCAGTAGTCAAAAGCGGAAGATTTGCAAAAAGCGCTTTTGCTAAATTAAGCCTTGGAAAAAACAACATCGAACTTATTGCGGCAAAACTTTATACGGGCAGAACACATCAGATCAGAGTTCATTTGGCCCATTTGGGACGACATATACTAGGTGATAATTTATATGGATATAGAGGAAAAGATATGTCAAGAGTTTTTTTACACGCAAGACTGATATATTTCAAACATCCTAAGACAAATGAAATTGTAGAGTTTGAAGCGCCGTTATTTGCTGATATGAAAGAGTTTTTAGATAGCAATTTTGAAACAAATTATATTGATCTTATAACACCGGAAGCGATAAAAGGAGTTTTTAGTGCCTCATGTTAAAATAAAGCCGATCAGTAGCGAAGAGTTCGAAACTAGAGCAAGTAAATATCCTGATATTATCGAATTTATAGCCCATTCACTAAATTATAATGAGTTGCTAATATCCGTAAATTATGAAAATGAAAAATTTTTGCTTATCTATAAATATGATAATAGTGAGGGTTTGCTTAAATATGAAAAAATCACAAGACCGCTTAAATTGACGACTCTAAAAGAGGCGATCGGCAGAGTCGCTAAAGTTTTGGATCTTGAAATATTAAGCTCGAATATCGATAATCTAAATAAAAAACCACCACCTCTTTTTGCTTCAAAATATTATAAAAAAATTGAAGATTTTAAAGAAATACATTTTGATTTTGGTAAGGTTGCCATTGAGGTTGGATTTGGGAGCGGGCGGCATATATTGTACCAAGCTGCTCAAAACCCAGATATGTTATATATTGGCATCGAGATACACACTCCATCAGCGCAACAGCTGCTAAAGCAGATAGAGATACAAAACCTAAATAATATATGGGTAGTAAATTATGATGCCAGGCTTTTTTTAGAAATGATGCCGTCAAATATTGCAAAACAAATATTTGTTCATTTTCCGGTTCCTTGGGATAAAAAACCAAACCGCAGAGTGATAAGTGTCGATTTTGTTAGAGAGGCTATGAGAGTTTTAGACATGGGAGGTACGCTAGAACTCAGAACTGATAGTGACTTGTATTATAGATACTCTCTTGAAGTATTTAGTTCATTTGAAAAGATAAAAATGCAAATACAAAAGAACTTTGCATTGCCTATAATCAGTAAGTATGAAGCTAGATGGCAAAGACAAAAAAAAGATATTTATGACATTACAATAGTTTGTGATGAAAAATCAGAAAAATTAGATAACAATTTTCTTTTTTCTTTTGACGAAATTAGTTATAATATAAGTATGATGGGCAATCTGCCGCGTGAAAGTAATATTTATAAAAGCTTTTTTGTTCATTTTGAGAGATTTTATATGATCGGAAAAGAATCAATGATGATTAGATGCGCATTTGGAGACTTTGCTAGACCTGAACACAAATATATAATTTTAAACAAAGAAGGCTGTTATTACTATCATTCAGAGCCGATAAGATCAAGAGCCAATTTTGATGCGCATATTATGATAAAGGAGTTATTAAATGCCTAATGTTGTTGAAGCAAGAAGCTTGTCTCTTTCATACAATAAAGAACATACGGTTATAGAAAAGGCAAACTTTAATATAAGAAAAGGCGAATTTGTTTTTATAACCGGACCAAGCGGAAGCGGAAAATCAACATTGCTAAAATCGCTTTACGGCAGCATAAAGGCTAATTCCGGCTTGCTGAAAGTCGGTGGGTTGGAGCTTAAAAATGCTACGACATCCAAGATTCAAGAATTAAGAACTCATCTTGGTATCATATTTCAAGACTATAAGCTGGTAAATGAATGGAGCGTTGCTAAAAATGTAGCGCTTCCGTTGATGATAGCAGGATATTCTATGGATCTTCAGCAAACACAGGTTCAAAGGCTTCTTAAACATGTTAAGCTTAGTGAATACGCAAATAGATACCCATATGAGCTAAGCGGTGGAGAGCAGCAAAGAGTAGGTGTTGCAAGGGCTTTGGCAAAAAATCCTATGATGATCTTAGCAGATGAGCCAACCGGAAATCTTGATGATTACTCTTCAAATGTAATTTGGGATTTACTAGAAAATGCATGTGTACAGCTTCAAACAACCGTAGTCGTTGTTACACATAAGATTCCTATGGTATTTTCATTGCCATATAGACATTTGATCTTAGAAAATAAGGGTGTTTATGAAGTCCATTAAAAATCATTTAATGTTTATTTTGCCACTAATCGCTATCCTTTTGGGAATAGAGTTTTTTTTGATATTTGAAAGATTAACAGACGCATATGAAGAGAAATTGAAAAATAGCTATACAATGTTAGCAGTAAGTGAAAAAGAGCTTACTATAAAAGATTTTCAGGCTATAAATTCAAATATTGCCAGCAGTATAAAAGTTGAAAGAAATGAAATCCTAAAAGAGATATCCGCAGGTCAAAAACCGGAAGATGTGGAAGAGATTTTAAATTCTTTGCCGAATTTTTATAATTTAAAACTAGCAAAATATTTGGATACTCAAGGCATTGAAAAGCTAAAAAAACAGCTAATGGCTTCAGGCAAAATCAAAAAAGTTGAAACTTTTGAAAGCAGTTATAGTTCAAACTATAAACTTTTTAAATTTATAAAATTTATATTAAATTTATTTATACTATTCATGGGCATTGTAAGTTTGTTCTTGGTTATCAAACAGATGGAAGTTTGGGGATATATTCATAAAGAGAGAATGCAGGTTATGGAGATATTTGGAGCCCCTCTTATGCTTAGAAGCGGAATTCTTTTTAGAGTAGCATTTTTGGATGCGATAATATCTACTTTTATCATAGCCGGCATATTTTTATTTTTTAGTTATTACGGCGTAAATGTGGGTGGCATTGATATTGTAGAGCAAAATAGCAAGTTGTTATTTTTGCCGCTTGATGGAGCTATTTTGTTTTTAAGCGCTTTATTTATAGTTTTAATTTCTGTTTATAGCGTCGTAATATCTTCAAAAGAAAAAGATATATGATCAGGGTTTTGCCTGCTTTAGTTTTTTTTATTGTTGTTGTATTTAACGGTAGTGCGTCAGCTGCCAATGCAAAAGATAAACGCACAAAATCATCAAATGGAATATCAAGTACTATAAAAAAAATAAATCAATCAGCTTTGGCAATTAAAGAAACCAATCGTAATGCCTTAGCAATAAAGAAAAAAATAGAAAACACTAAACAAAATATAAGTAAAGCAAAAAATGAGATAAAATTAATTGATGGAAAATTAACCAAGTTATCAAAAGATTATATTTTTACAGAAGAAGAGTATAAGCAGATATTGAAAGAAGTTGAAATGTGTGAAGCTCAACTAGAAAAGGTTAGTAAAGAGTTGGAGATAAAACATAATGCTTTAATAGCTTTATCTGCCGAGCAATTATCACTTAGTGTTGCAATAAGACAAGCCGGAGATTTAACAAAGGGATCGGTAATATCTGCTGAGTTTTATGAAAAACAAAAAATTTCTAACCAAAAAAAGATATCAAACTTAGAAAAAGATATCTTAAGCCTCAATCAGATCAAAAATAAAAGATTAGAAATAGCGCAAAATGCCAAAAATACTCTAAGTATTATCACAAAACAGCGGCATTCTTATGCTATTCAAAAATCAATTAAAGAAAAAGAGATAATTGCGCTTAATAAACAAGAAGAAAAATATCAAATAGATCTAAACTATATCACAAAAAGACAAGATGAGCTGAGAAACACCCTTGCTAAACTCAAAATACTAAGAGCAAACGAGGTTGCCCAGGCACAAAGACAAGCCAAGGCGCAAAGACAAGCTATTGCTATGGAAGCCGCACGCAAAAAAAAGCTTAGAAGTGAGATAGCACAAGCTAAAGAGATAGAGAAAAAAACCGGTAAAAAGGTTGATATCTCCAAGCTGGCATCAAGTAAACAAAGTGATAGTGTAAAACAAATCAATTCATCATATAAGGCAATTGCAACATCAAGCTACAGCGGTGCTAAAACAATTTCTCCTATCACAGGTGCAAGAGTAATAAAAAGATTCGGTACATATGAAGATCCGATATACAAGATAAAGATATTTAATGAGTCTATAACTCTGCAAGCGCCGTCAAGTGATGCAGCCGTAGTAAGCGTAATGGATGGAAAGGTTGTATATGCAGGAAATAGCAGTATGCTTGGAAAGGTTGTTGTGATAGCTCATGCAGGTAATTTGCATACCGTTTATGCGGGATTGTCAAAAATTCCTCCGACAATTACGGCAGGAACAGCTGTTTCAAGAGGATATACAATAGGAAAAGTATCGCAAAGGTTGATTTTTGAAGCAACAAAAAACTCAAGGCATATAGACCCTTTGCAACTGATTCAAATTTAGATCAAATCTAGTTTAAACAGCCTATAACCATATTTTTGGTATACTAAAGTAAATAAAAAAGGCAAAAATGTGAATAAAAGAATTTTAGTAAAATTTTCCGGCGAAGCTTTGGCTGGCGAGAACGGTTATGGTATTGATACAAAAATTTTAAATTTTATTGCCAATGAGATAAAAGAGTTGGTACAAAACAGCATTGAAGTCGCTATTGTAGTTGGCGGCGGAAATATCATAAGAGGCGTAAGCGCTGCAGCAGACGGTATCATTAAAAGAACAAGCGGCGACTATATGGGAATGCTTGCAACTGTAATAAACGGAATTGCCATACAAGAAGCATTGGAGCATATGGGTTTAGAGGTAAGACTTCAGTCAGCTATTGATATGAGAGAGATCGGTGAATCATTTATAGTCAGACGGGCAAGAAGACATTTAGACAAAGGCAGAGTAGTTATTTTTGTCGGCGGAACAGGCAATCCTTATTTTACAACAGATACAGCAGCAACTCTTAGAGCATCAGAAGTTGAGGCGGAAGTTTTGATCAAGGCAACAAAAGTTGACGGCGTATATGATAAAGATCCAAACAAATTTGATGACGCTATAAAACTAGATGAGATCAGCTATGACGAAGCGTTGAGCGATCATATAAAAGTAATGGATGACACTGCCATAGCATTGGCAAAAGAAAACAGTTTGCCTATAATAGTGTGTAATATGTTTAAAAAAGGAAACCTGCTCTCTATAGCACAAGGTGACTTTTCTAAATGTTCTATAGTTAAATAATATAAAAAGGATACAAAATGATAAGACTTGAACAAGTTGCAGCAAAAGCTTTGGAAAAAGTTGGTTTTGATAGATATTTACTTACTTCAGCTGTTAGCAAAAGAGCGGCAGAACTAAGTAACGGCGCACAACCGTTAATTGATATAAATGTTAAAAAAATGAAAAATACAGATATTGCGCTTTTGGAAATTGCCGAAGGGAAAATTACAGTAAATATTGAAAGTTAATTTTTGTGGATACATTTTTAGATGAAGTTAAAAAATGTAGTACTATTGAAGAATCCAAAAATATACTTTTTTCGCAATTAAACAATAAACTTTCAGAGTCTACATTAAAAGCGCTTGAAATCGCAATCAAAGCGCATGAGGGACAATTTCGAAAAAGCGGCGAGCCGTATATTGTTCATCCTATTTTGGTGGCATCAATTACTGCATATATAAGCGGTGATGAAACTATGGTTCAGGCTGCTCTTTTGCATGATGTGATCGAAGATACGCTTTTGGAAAAAAGTGATATCGAAAAAGATTTTTCTAGTGATGTCGTTCATCTTGTAGAAGGACTTACAAAGATAGTTGCCATAAGAGATACCGAACTCGTCTCCTCTAAATCAAATGAAAAAATTATCAGCTCGGCCATGTCTTTTAGAAAAATGCTAATTGCTTCGATCGGCGATGTCAGAGTTCTTGTGATTAAGCTATGCGATAGGCTGCACAATATGATGACATTGTCTGCATTGAGTCGTGAAAAACAAGAGCGGATAGCACAAGAAACATTGGTAGTATATGCTCCAATTGCTCATAGGCTTGGTATTTCAAAGATAAAAAATATATTAGAAGATATTAGCTTTGAGATAATTTATCCAAAAGATTATCAAAAGATAAATGAATACCTCATAGCTAACAATCAAAATTTGCAGCTAAGTCTAAATTCTTTTATAGATAAAACAAAAAACATACTTTTTAAAAATGGATTTTTAAAAGACAGCTTTGAGATATTGGGCAGAATCAAGCATAATTACTCTATATATATCAAAATGCATAGAAAAGGTATAGATATAGATGAAGTTTTGGATCTTGTTGCAATTAGAATTATAGTTGATGATCCGATAGAGTGTTATAAAGTACTTGGTATTATGCATATCAATTTTACTCCTCTTATATCAAGATTTAAAGACTATATAGCATTGCCTAAAGAAAATGGATATCAAACGATCCATACTTCAATTTTTGATGATAAAAATATAGTTGAAGTTCAAATAAGAACAAAAGATATGCATAGGCTTGCCGAGTTTGGAGTAGCTGCTCATTGGAAATACAAGAGTATAGACTCATCCGTTAAGCTTGATTGGTTGGAAGGACTTCAATATCAAAATGAGTCTATAGAAGAATTTTATGAGCTTGCAAAGGGAGAGCTTTTTAGTGAAGATATATCGGTATTTTCTCCAAAAGGCGATCAATTTACTCTTCCTAAAGGATCTGTTGCGCTGGATTTTGCCTATGCTATTCACTCTAAAGTCGGAGCAAAGGCTATGGGTGCAAATATAAACAAGCAAAAAAGCTCATTATTGTCTCCTCTTAGAAATGGGGATATAATAAGAATAATAACAAGTGATGAAGACAACTACCATTGTTCTTGGTTAGATAGCGTTAAAACTTCAAAAGCAAAAGATGGGATAAAAAATCTGTGCAGAGCAAGACTTAAAGAGTGTGATATGCTAAGTTCATTTAATATTCTTGCTACAATATTCGATCTGCCTGCATATGAGATAAAAAAAGCAACCATAGATAATGAAAAAAATAGTAAAAATATATATAAAATAGCTACAAAATTAGATTTTTTAAAAGATACAATAGGCAAAATATCGCAACTTTTGGGTCTGAAAGAGGTGAGACCGTGGGAGTTGTTTAAAAAAGGCTATAAAAAACCGTTTTTAAAAACCATAGAGCTTTTTGAATTTTTTAGCAATAAAAATATAGACGGTGTTGAATTTGACTACTGCTGTCATCCAAAAATAAATGATGAGATAGTTGCTTTTTATGACGACGGTAAAGCTATAATACATCATAAACTTTGCAGTAAAGCATATACAATGATGTCTGAAGAAAAGCCGATGGTTTTTGTAGGTTGGAAAAATTCAAAACTTTCAAAATATAGACTTATCATTAGCCTTCAAAACCAAAAAGGAATGCTTGCCGGTTTACTATCTTTTTTGTCAAAAATGGACTTGAATGTTACAAGCATTGAGCTAGGGATCAATGTAAGCAACAAGGCAGAATTTTGTAAAATAGAAGTTGAAAGTTTTGAAAATAAAAAATCAAACATTGAGGCAAAGATTTCAAAAGAGTATAAGCTCATTGAAATTATAAGTCTAAATGATGCGTATAATAATTAAGTTAAGAGGGGAATATGATACAAAAAGCACTTGAAGAGATAAAAAGAGGAGTTAGCGAGATCATTGATTTTGAATATATAGAGAAACTTGTAACAAGATATTACACTAACGGTACCACTTATACGATAAAAGCAGGTTTTGATCCGACAGGCGCAGATTTGCATTTGGGACATACAGTACTTTTAAATAAATTAAGAACTTTTCAAAAACACGGCGCAAAGGTACAGCTTGTAATAGGTGATTTCACTGCCACCATAGGCGATCCGACCGGAAAAAGTGAAACAAGAAAGGTTATGGATAGAGATACTATCATAAAAAATGCACAAACATATCAAGATCAGGCATTTTTGGTTTTAGACAAAGAAAAAACTGAGCCTGTGTATAATTCTGTTTGGTTTGAAAAATTGGGAGCTTCGGGGATCGTTGCTTTGACAACTCAATTTAATGTTGCAAGAATGTTAGAGCGTGATGATTTTGAAAAAAGATTCAAATCAAACCAAAGTATATCAATATCAGAATTTTTGTATCCACTATTGCAAGGATATGATAGTGTAGAGCTAAAAAGCGATATTGAACTTGGAGGAACGGATCAGAAGTTTAATTTGTTAATGGGAAGACACTTGCAGCGCTCTTATCATGTCGGCAAAGAGCAAGCGGTCATTACTATGCCTATACTTGAAGGTTTGGATGGTGTGCAAAAGATGAGTAAGTCTCTAAATAACTATATAGGCATAACGGAAGAGCCAAATACTATATATGCAAAAGTATTGTCGATATCAGATGAATTGATGTGGAGATATTATGAACTTTTAAGCTCTTTAGGTTTAGATGAGATAAATGATCTAAAAAGAGGCGTTATTAATGGTACAATCCATCCAAAAAAAGTAAAAGAAAATTTAGCGCTTGAGCTAGTTGCAAGGTTTTATAATCAAGAGTTGGCTAATATTGCAAAAGAGGAATTTGACAAGGTATTTAAATCCAATGAGATTCCGTCTAATATCGATGAGTTTGAGATCAATGAGCCTACATGGATATGTAAAGTTTTGGTAGATATAAAACTTGAATCTTCCTCGTCGCAAGCTAGAAGAGATATTAAGCAAGGTGCTATCAAACTGAATGGAAAAAAGATCTCTGATGAACAGATGAAGCTAGAAAGTGGCGAGTATATAGCTCAAGTAGGAAAAAGAAAATTTGCAAAAATAAAGGTTAAATAAGTGTCATTTGCGCCATTAAAAATCGGAAAACATATTATAGATATACCAATTATCCAAGGCGGTATGGGAGTAGGAATCAGCTGGGATAGGCTATCGGGAACCGTATCAAAAGAGGGTGGACTTGGAGTCGTAAGTTCTGTTGGAACGGGTATATATGAAAATAGAAGATATTCTCACAAGTTAGCAGGCGATAACCGTCCGGTTGACGCAGTTAACTTTTATTCAAAAGAAGCACTTCATGAAATTTTTGCAAGGGCAAGAAAAATATGCGGAAACAAACCTCTTGGCGCAAATGTATTATATGCTATAAATGACTACAAAAGAGTTGTTATCGACTCTTGTGAAGCAGGCGCAGATATCATCATTACAGGCGCAGGTTTGCCTTTAACTATGCCTGAATGCATCAAAGATTTTCCGGATGTTGCTTTAGTTCCGATCGTTTCTACTGCTAAAGCACTTAAGATATTGTGCCGCAGATGGGAAAAGAGTCACGGCAGAATGCCTGACGCCGTAATAGTTGAAGGACCTTTGAGCGGTGGACATCAGGGGTTTAAATATGATGAGTGTTTTTTACCTGAAAATCAACTTGAAGAGATCCTGCCTCGTGTCGTAGAAGAAGCCAAAGAGTGGGGTAATATGCCGGTAATTGCCGCAGGAGGAATATGGGACAATAGCGATATCAAAAAAATGTTTGCGTTAGGAGCCAGTGGAGTACAAATGGGTACGAGATTTATAGGCACTTATGAGTGTGATGCAAGCGATAAGTTCAAACAAGTCATACTTGATTCGAAAGAAGAGGACATCAAGCTTTTTAAATCACCGGTAGGCTATCCGGCAAGAGGCGTAAAAACCAATCTTCATCATATGATAGAACAAGGCATTGCTCCAAAAGTTGCATGTATATCAAATTGTGTTGCTCCTTGTCATCATGGAGAAGAAGCAAAGGCTGTTGGATATTGTATCGCAGATAGATTGAGCGATGCGTACGATGGAGATTTGAACAGAGGGCTTTTCTTTACCGGATCAAATGGATACAGACTAAATGAAATAATTTCCGTAAAAGAGCTACTAGACAAACTTGTAAACGGCGAGTAGTAGTAAATTATGAATTTGAGATCGTTGTTTGTTTTAATCTTTATTTTTTTAAGTTTTTCACACGCAATGAATGTTTTAGAAAAAGTATCTCTAAATGGCAGTACTTTGGAGTTAAAATTTAAAAAAGATTTAAAACCTAAAGAGATTAATTATCTAACACTTGAAGAACCAAAGAGAGAAGTTTTTGACTTTGAAAATTCCCAATTAGGTGACGATATAGGCTCTGTTGATACTGGCGGTATGGTAAAAATAGCGCAAAACAGACCAGATAGAGTAAGAGTTGTAATATCAGGAAAGCTTGATAGTGATGTACGATTGTCAGGCAATATATATAAAATACCCCTTAAAATAAACAGCAGCTCATTTTTTGAGAGCACTTCTGCAGAAAGCAAAAAAAAGTTCAAGAACTCAAGCACGAAAAATAGAGAATACAATGAACTTGATAGTATTTTTTCAAGCATTCAAAAAGCTCCAAAAATAAAAATCGAAGATTGTGAAGTGCCGATCAAGAAAAATAAAAATAGTAATAACGGCTTTAAGTCAAAAGAACAATTTATTAAAGAGCCGGCTGCAAGCGGGGATATTATAGTCATTGATGCCGGTCATGGCGGAAAAGACCCCGGCGCTGTTAGCGGAGATATACAAGAAAAAGATGTTACACTTTCGGTTGCTAAAAAGCTTGGCGGGATATTGACAAATAGGGGCTATAAAGTATATCTTACTAGGGACGATGATAGATTTATCACGCTTGAGCAAAGAACTAAAATGGCAAATAAAAAAGATGCAAAAATATTTGTTTCCTTACACTGTAATGCTGCTCCAAATGAAAGAGCGGCAAAGAATATGAGTGGCGTAGAAACATTCTTTTTACAGAGAAGTAAAGATGCTAGAAGCCAAGCGATCGCTGCAAGGGAAAATGCTTCTGTTCTGCAAGGTGCAGATAGCAAAAGCAAGCAGGTTATAGTAGATGCCGTACTTTGCGGACCAAAGATAGTCCTTTCAAATAAACTCGCGATTGATATCCAAAATAATCTTATGAAAAATCTGCCGACAAAAGATGGAGGGGTTAGAAGTGCTCCATTTTGGGTACTTGTGGGTGCGAACAGACCGTCAGTGCTTGTGGAAATGGGCTATATCACACATCCTAAAGAAGGACAAATGCTCATCAATGATGGATATCAATCTAAGATCGCTGATGGAATAGCCGATGGCATAGAAAGATATCTTGCAAATCAAAGAGAAGAGATAGGGTTTTAGTAAAATACGCTACCCAATTACGGAGGCGTTGAATTTCCACTTTTGATGATATAATACTATCAAGAATATATGGGTTATATAACAATGACAACTCACTTTTTCTTGCTTCTGCTCTCTCAAGTTTTAGCAATAAAATAGCAACCAAATTTATGCTATAATTGCATAATAAATCTATTTTATATAGATTAACGAAGCAAGGAAAGCACAATGAGGGAGCTAGAAGTTCAATTAGACAACTATCCGTCAAGAATTATAGAACATGCAACACTTTCATCAATACTTGAGAATTTAGGCTACAAAAGAATCAATGACAAAATAGTTCAACTCAAAAATAAAGGTATTTTGACGCCTCTTAAAAGCGGAGTTTATATTTACAATCCATTGCACAACAAAGCTCTAGTATCCAAAGAGATAATCGCAAATATCCTTTTGGGACCATCGTATGTGTCGCTTGATTTTGCGCTATGGTTTCACGGACTTATTCCTGAGAGTGTTCACGAGATCAGCTCTATCACTACTAAACGATCTAAATCTTTTGAGACAGCTTACGGAGTATTTAGCTATAGACAAATCAAAAAAGAGCTTTTCAATATTGGCTTAGAGATAAAAGCTTTCAAAGGCGGCAATTTTATGATAGCAGGTAAAGAAAAAGCCCTGTGTGATAAAGTCTATTTTACAAAGGATATAGATTTGCGAAGTCAAAAAGCTATGATAGAATTTTTGGAAGATGACTTGCGAATCGATATGAATGAATTAGAGAATTGTGACATGGGCATTTTTGAAGAGTATGTCAAAATCAGCAAATCAAAAAAAATAGAAGTTCTTACCAAAGTTATTTATGGATTGCAAAGATGAACATAATAGATAAAATGCTAAAAAAATATGACTTTCAAAGCGAAACAGAACTTATCAATGCGCTTAAAGAGATATTTCAAGAGATAACACTTCTTGGGCTTTACCGAGGCGGTTTTTTTGATAAAGCTGCTTTTTATGGCGGAACAAGCTTACGAATACTGTATGGATTAGAGAGATTTTCAGAAGATTTAGACTTTTCGCTCCTAGAAAAAAACAGAGATTTTGATATAAAAAAATACTTTCCAAGTATTGTTAATGAATTTGAAGCTTTAGGAATCGAAATAAGTTTGAATAAAAAAAGTAAATCCGGCGATACAAACATAGAATCTGCATTTTTAAAAAATGACACATCTATCCATACCCTCAATATTGAAGCCAAAAGATTAGAAAATATCCATAGTGGACAAAAGATTAAAATCAAACTTGAAGTAGATACAAATCCACCTTTAAAATTTCAAACAGAGTCAAAAACACTTCTTCTTCCTATGACTTTCAATGTAAGAACTATGACCTTGCCAAATCTTTATGCCGGCAAGATGCACGCACTTTTGTTTAGAAGCTGGAAAACCCGTGTAAAGGGGAGAGATTGGTTTGATTTTGAGTGGTATGTCAAAAACAATACTCCGCTCAATTTAGCACATCTATGCCAAAGAATGAAAGAGAGTGGAAATTTTAATAAAGACATTTTAACTAAAGAGGAGTTTGCCGAACTACTTAATAATAAAATAGATACTCTTGATGTTGAACAAGCAATTAATGAAGTAAAAGGATTTGTAAAAGATACGCAAGTATTTGATTTCTGGTCAAAAGAGTATTTTAAACTGTTAGCTTCAAAGATACAATTTTACGATAAATGAATAGCAAAAAATATTAATTACAGATCAAATAAGCCTAGCGTGTTCATTCTACGCATTCAATGCCACATAATAACAAATGCTCCTATCCACTAAGATGAAGATGGGAACATATTTTGGAATTGTATAAACTATTTGTAGTTTTTGATAGCTTTTTCGAGTATTGCCGTTGCTTCCGCTTTGCCTTTAAATCCTGTAACTTTCACCCATTTGTTTGGTTCAAGCGCTTTGTATGTTTCAAAGAAGTTTTTGATACGGTTTTGAGTGTGAACAGGAATATCGTTTAAATCTTGTATATTATCATAGGTTGGGTCAATTTTACTTGACGGAACAGCTAAAAGTTTCTCATCCCCGCCTTTTTCATCTTCTGTTAGAAGTACGCCCACAAGACGGCATTTGATAACGCTTCCTGCTTGAAGTACATAGTCACAAAGTACCAATACATCGGCCGGATCTTCATCGTCCGAAAGCGTATCAGGAACAAATCCATAGTTTGCAGGATAGTGCATTGCTGAGTACAAAACTCTATCAACCATAACCGCACCGCTCTCTTTGTCTAATTCATATTTGATATTTGAATTTAACGGAACTTCGATAACAACTTTAACTTCGTCAGGATTTTTACCATGACCGATCTTATCTATATTCATAAAATTACTCCTTTTTTTGATTGGTGAAATATTAGCATAAAAGGTTTAAAAGATTACTCTTTTTCATCATTTAATGTGTATATTATCTCTTTTTTTTGAAGCTCATCTGTAAATTTTTTGAAATTTTCTATTGCTGATATCTTATCACTAGAAGCAACTGATATTGTTACTCTTGGTCCATCACTATAAATCTTTGGCAAAGAAGACATTTCAACATTTTTTGGCATTGTTTCCATGATATGTATCAACTCACTCTCTTTGCACAATGCAGTTAAGGTGTGTCTATAAACTTTTCTTTTTTTGATATTCAATTTAGGTAAGATATCTAGCACCATCTGGTGACTCATTTCAGGAAATCCCGGCATAAAAAAGAATTTGTTATCCAGACTAAATGCCGGTATTTTGTTGAAATGATTTTCTAATAACATGCAATCTTTTGGTAAATTTGCCATATTTATGGCATAAGGATAAGCTTTATCTCTAAGAGTATCTACTATTATTTTTTTTGCTTCTTCATTGATATAAAGTACGCCATCTCTAAGAGCAGTTGCGGCAGCTTGTCTTGTATGATCATCGGGAGTTGAACCGATCCCGCCAAAGCAAAAAATAATACTATTTGGCAAAGAATTTAACCATTTTAGCGTTGAGACGATCAAGTTTGGCTCATCATATATAACCAAAGATGCTTTTAGTGTATGACCGTATTTTGCAAGTTCGGATGAGAGAAATTCAAAATGCTTATCTTCTCTTCGCTTATTTAAAATCTCCGTCCCTATGATAAGAGCATAAAAATCCATTATCAATCTTCTATATAATTTTTTAGCTTTCTGCCGACTTTTGGATGTTTCAATTTTTTGATCGCTGACGATTCTATTTGTCTAACTCTTTCTCTTGTAACATTTAGCTCTTTTCCTATCTCTTCAAGCGTTCTATCGCTTTCGTCATCAAGTAGTCCAAACCTCATTCTTATAACAGCTCTTTCTCTTTCATTGAGCTCTTCTAAGATTTCATCTATTTGATTCCTCAAATCATCTCTAAGAACCTCTTCTGTAGGGCTTAAAGAGCTTTTGTCTTCTATAAAATCACCAAATCTTCCATCGTCCTCATCACCAACAGGAGATTCTAAACTTACAGGTTCTTTTGTTATCTTGATAACATTTCTTACTTTATCAGCGGATAGCCCGATCTCTTTTGCTATTGTATCGATATCCGGCTCCATACCGTTTTCTTGGAGGTGCTTTCTTGTAATTTTATTTATTCGATTGATAGTTTCTATCATATGGATAGGTATCCTGATGGTTCTCGCTTGATCTGCTATTGCGCGGCTTATAGCTTGTCTTATCCACCATGTCGCATAAGTTGAGAATTTATACCCTTTTTCGTATTCAAACTTATCAACCGCTTTCATAAGACCTATATTTCCTTCTTGGATAAGATCCAAAAACGGCAGTCCTCGATTTGTGTATCTTTTTGCTATAGAGACAACAAGTCTAAGGTTGCTTTTCGCCATTCTCGTTTTCGCTTTTTCGCTTTTGGCTTTACCGAGTCTGATTTGATTTAATATCTCTTCAAGTTTTTCAGGGCTTAGGTCAAATCCGCCTTTGCTTGCCTCCCTGGTTTCAAAAAGCTTTTTGATCTCTACATATGTGCTTACCATAGTTGCTTCAGGAACGGCTAGGGCAATCTCTTCTTTTGACATATTGATAATGTTTTTTAGTATATTTTCATGATTTTTGATAAGTATCTCATTAAAAAGAGGAAGCTTGTATTCGAGACGCTTAAGTTCTTTATCAAAGCTGTCATCGCTTTTTAGTGCTGTTTCCATGGCTTTTACAAGCTCATTTATTAGTTTACTTGTTGGCCCAAGGTCTAAAAGAGCACGTTTAAGCATCTCTTTTTTGTAAGCCACTTTAAGTTTTTCACTGAACACGCCTTCAGTATCAATATCTCCGTGTTCATCTATAAATTTTATAAGTTCGCTTCTAGATTTCATCCACTCTTTTTTTGCTTTTTCTAAAGCTTTAAAGCTATCAAGCACTTGTCTGACTCTTTTGTCATCTTTTGCAGGTTTTGGTTTTGTTTCTGTTGTTTCTTCTGATTCTTCATATTCAATTTCTGCCTCTTCAACTTCTTCTTCGCTATCATCGGCATCTTCAAAACTTTTAAATAGCTCTTTTACTCTTCTCTCACGGTTAAGGAGCGGTTCGCGGTATCTAATGATATAGTCGATAAGATAAGGAACGGAGCAGATGGCATCTATGATGATCTCTTCACCTTCTTTGATCTGTATGCTTAGATCAACCTCTTCATCTTTTGTAAGAAGCGGGATCTTGCCCATTTCTCTTAGATACATCCTGACAGGACTGTCACTTCTGCTCCACTCTAGAAGCTCTTTTTCTTTTGCAAAGTCAAACTCTTCTTCAAGGCTGCCGTCACTATTTTTTTTACGAATAACTTCACTATTTTCGATCTGTCTTTTGATAATTATATTTTTTGCAGCCTCGGAAGCGCTTATGACATTTATATTTTTATTTTTTGTTATTTTGTATATTTTTTTTGCTTGAGCAGTTGTGATGGGTTTACTGAACTCTTTTGCTATGTTTTCATATGTTATAAAATCATTGCTATTTTTGTGATTCAATATCTCTTCTATTGTCTTCAAGCTATCTTTCTCTGCCATTTTTAACTATCCTTTGATTTTATTATGTTTTATATTTATATTCAGTAAACTTTCTTTTTTTATATTATGTCATATATTATACCGAAATTTTTTTAACCATAACACAAATTTGCGCTTTCTTCTTTGGTTTTTTATGCTAGTTTTTGATATAATCGCCCAAAATAACGGACAAAAGGAGATTCATTGCAAGGTAAAGTTTGGAAATTTGGAGAGAATATCGATACTGATTTGATAATAGCCGCAAGATACCTAAACACAAGTAACCCACAAGAGTTGGCAAAACATGTTATGGAAGATGCCGATCCAAATTTTGTTTCAAAAATAAATAAAGGCGACATTATAGTAGCAGGCGAAAATTTTGGATGCGGAAGCAGCCGTGAACATGCGCCCATAGCAATAAAAGCAGCAGGGATCAATGCAGTAATAGCGCCGACATTTGCTAGAATATTTTATAGAAACGCTTTCAATATGGGACTGCCTATATTTGAACTCAAAGAGGCGAATGAGATAGATGAAGGCGATACGATTAAAATCGATATGGATAAGGGTGAAATTATAAATATAACTCAAGCAAAAACATACAAATTTATCCCGATCCCTCCGTTTATGCAACAGCTGGTTGATGCCGGAGGAGTTATAGAATTTGCAAAAAAGAGCTTGAAGGAAAAAAGTAAATAATGGCAAAAACATATAAAATAGGCGTTATTAGAGGAGACGGCATAGGTCCGGAGATCGTGACGGAAGCTTTGAAGGTACTTGATAAAGTCGGTTCTGTTTGCGATATCAACTTTGAATACAAAGAGATGTTGCTTGGCGGCGCTGCGATAGACGCTACAGGCGTTCCTTTTCCAGACGAAACAAAAAAAGGCGTTGATAGTTGTGATGCCGTACTTTTTGGAGCGATTGGCGGCCCTAAATGGGATAATTTAGCCAGACATCTAAGACCAGAGAGCGGACTTTTGGCATTAAGGGCTCACATGGGAACTTTTGCAAATCTTCGTCCGGCAGTTGTTTATGATGAGTTGGTAAATGCATCTACATTGAAATCGGAAGTAGTAAAAGGCGTTGATATCATGGTGGTTCGTGAGCTTACCGGCGGGATCTATTTCGGACAGCCAAGAGAATATCTAAACGATAGAGCCTATAACACGATGGTTTATACCAAAGTTGAGGTTGAGCGAATTGCAAGAGTTGCTTTTGATATAGCCATGAAAAGAGATAAAAGGGTCTGTTCTGTAGATAAGGCAAATGTTCTTGAGGTCAGCCAATTTTGGAGAGATGTTGTTATAGAAGTAGCAAAAGAGTATCCTGAGGTTGAACTCACACATATGTATGTTGATAATGCAGCTATGCAGTTGATACGCAATCCAAAACAGTTTGATGTAATATTAACAGGAAATATTTTTGGCGATATCCTCTCAGATGCGGCGAGTATGTTAAGCGGATCCATCGGACTGCTTCCAAGTGCAAGTATAGGTAAAGGAGTAGGTTTATATGAGCCTATTCACGGCTCAGCTCCTGATATTGCAGGACAGGGGATAGCAAATCCGTTGGCAACAATTTCAAGCGCTGCTATGATGTTAAAATATGCGCTAGGCGAGACGGAAGCATCTGATAAAATAGATAATGCTGTAAAACAAGTCCTTAAAGACGGATATAGAACAGGCGATATCGGTGCATATGATGCTAAAACGATATGCAACTGCTCACAAATGGGAGATGTTATAGTCTCTTATATAAAATAATTAAACGGATAAAAATGAGTTTAAAAGCAAGAATTTTGATTGACTGTAATGACGACAAGGGTTTGGTTTATAAAATTTCAAAACTTTTTTTTGATAAAGATCTAAACATAGAAGACAATCAAGAGTTTGTTGATGTTGAAACAAATAGATTTTTTATGAGAACTGTAATTTCAGGTAAATTTGACCCGGAGATACTTAAAAGCGAACTTTTGAGTGTGCTGCCGGATGATGCAAATATAAAAGTAATTATGCCAAAAAGAAAAAAAATCGTTATTATGGCTACAAAAGAATCTCATGCTTTGGGCGATATACTTATACGCCATCAAGATAATGAACTTAGCGCTGAGATAGTTGCAGTTGTGGCAAATCACAATACCCTTGAAGAGCTTGTCAGAAGATTTGATATACCCTTCTTTCATATAAGCGCAGAGGAGATGAGCAGAGAAGAGCACGAAGAGGTCATTATAGATCTTTTAAATGAATTTGAATTTGATTATATTGTACTTGCAAAGTATATGAGGATTTTAACACCAAATTTTGTATCGCATTTTGCAGGCAAGATCATCAATATCCATCATTCATTTTTACCGGCTTTTGTAGGCGCAAATCCATATAAGCAAGCTTTCCAAAGAGGCGTAAAAATAATAGGTGCAACAGCTCACTTTGTAACAAATGATCTTGATGAAGGACCGATCATATCGCAAGATGTAATACCGGTAAATCATAGATTTGACTGGACCGATATGCAGCGCGCAGGAAGAGATGTAGAAAAGATCGTACTTTCAAGAGCGCTTGATCTGGTGCTAACGGATAGAGTATTTGTAAACGGCAACAAGACAATAATTTTTTAAATGTTCAACATAGTCCTGATCAATCCACAAATTCCGCCAAATACCGGCACTATCGGAAGACTTTGTGTAAACATTGGCGCAACTTTGCATCTGGTTAAGCCGCTCGGTTTTTCTATTGATGATAAAGAGGTTAAAAGAGCAGGGCTTGACTATTGGGAAAAGTTAGATTTGAAGGTATGGGAAAGCTTAGATGATTTTTTGTTCCACAATAGAGTAGATGATAGATTTCATTTTGCTACGACAAAAACAAAAAAATTATATTTTAATAGTAGTTATAAAGTAGGCGATTTTTTAGTTTTTGGCTCTGAAACAAAGGGAATACCTAGCTATATTTTAGATGAAAATGCCAAAAAATGTATAACTATTCCCATGAGTAGCGAGAATGGAAGAAGTTTAAATCTTGCTCTTAGTGTCGGCATCGTAGCTTACGAAGCTATAAGACAAAATTATGAAACAATAAAGGATAATTTATAATGGAGACAAAAGAGATAATTTATTACATAGCATTGACTATGTTTATAGCGATTACTATTATAAATATAAAAAATTATTACAGAGGAAAGTTTGATGAGGATTGGAAGAAAAAAGATATGAAAGAAGAAGAGAGTAATTCTTAACCGCCTCTTTACGAAATATTGGGTAAAATAATTAACTTTATTTTATAGGAAGTTTAATCTTATGCATGCACGATTATTGGTAGAAGTTGGAGTTGAAGAACTTCCGGCGATCCCACTTTTAAAAATCATAGACAACATCAAATCATCTTGGGGTAATATATTAGAGAAGTATATGCTTGCAAGTGATTTTGACTTCTTTTATACTCCTAGACGATTAGTTCTGATTCACAAGGATATTCCACTCAAGCAAGCCGATCGTGATGTAGAGCTTTTTGGACCCCCTGTTGCCATAGCATTAAAAGACGGCATACCGACACCGGCAGGAATTAGTTTTGCCAACAAGTGCGGCGTTGAGTTTAGTGCGCTTTCTACTACTGTGGATAGAGGTAAAGAGGTGCTTTATTATAAAAGTACAAAAGAAGGTGTTGAAACTGCCTCGCTTTTAGAGAACATGATAAAAGAGTGGATAAGCTCTATGGCATTTGGAAAAATGATGAGATGGGGGGATAGGAGCGATGAGTTTATAAGACCGATCAGATGGCTTCAAGTTAGACTTGATGATAGTGTTGTGGACGCTGAACTTTTTGGTGTTAAGAGCAGTAATTTTACTTATGTTCATAGAATGAAAAGTTTTGAAAAGCAAGAAGTTATAAAAATTAGTGATTTTGAAAGTATCTTAAGAGATGGCAGCGTATTGCTAAAGCCTGATGATAGAAGAGAGTTGATACTTAGAGAGTTTGCAGAGCTTCAAAAAGAGAACAATATAACCATAGAGATAGATGAAGATCTGCTTGATGAGGTTGTAGCAATTACGGAAAATCCAAAAGTGCTGCTTGGTAAATTTGAGGAAGTATTTTTGACTTTACCGCCTGAAGTTATCATAACATCTATGAAAGAAAATCAAAGATATTTTCCTGTGTTCAATAATGATAAATTATCAAATCACTTTGTGGTAGTAAGTAATGCTTTGACGGATGATTATAGTAAAGTTATTGCAGGCAATGAGAGAGTTTTAAAACCTCGTCTTAGTGATGCTATGTTCTTTTATCAAAATGACCTTAAACGAGGACTTAAAACCGATGGGCTTGAGCTTGTACAGTTTATGGATGGATTGGGTACGGTTGCCGATAAGATAGATAGAGAAGAGAGAGTTGCGATTTATCTGGCAGATAAGTATGGCATTAATAGTAAAAAGATAAGTCAAGCCGTACGCCTTGCTAAAGCTGACCTTACAAGTGAGATGGTTTATGAATTTACAGAGCTTCAAGGGCTTATGGGTTATTACTACGCCAAAGCTTTGAATATTGATGATGATGTATGCTTGGCAATAAAAGAGCAATATATGCCAACAGGTGAGGGAAGCGAACTTCCAAGCTCTATATTTAGTGCAATAGTAGCAATGGCGATAAAACTTGACACTCTTATAGGTCTGTTTAGCGTAGGTAAGATACCGACAGGCTCTAAAGATCCATTTGCACTTAGACGCGCAGTTAACGGGATAGTTAGAATCGTTTTAAAGTTTGACTTGCCTTTTGATATAGACGATATGATAAAAGGACTTTCAAGTAGTTATAAAGAGTTTGATCTAAAACAATTAAAAGCATTTATATTGGAGAGAATTTCAAAAAGTATAGATATGAATCCTTCTATCATCAATGCGGTATTAGCTTCCGGTGAAAGCGATATAGTCAAAATATTTAAAAAATGCGAAGCGCTAAATAGCATTGTTAGCGGAAATGACTTTAAAGATATCTCTATCACATTTAAAAGGGTAGCAAATATATCAAAAGATGTAAGCAGCTTTGATGTTGATGAGGATAAATTTGAGCTGGATGAAGAAAAAGATCTTTATACACAGTTCAAAAATATAACTTCAAAAAACTATGAGAGTTATGAAGACAATCTAAAAGCACTTTTCTCTCTAAAAGAGTTACTTGATAATTATTTTGATAAAGTTATGGTAAATAGTGATGATGTATCCTTGAAAAATAACCGCTTAGCAACCATTGGACAAATTTACAATAGTTTCAAAGAAATTGCCGATATAAAAGAGATAACTATCTAATGATTTACGATACTGTAGTCATAGGTGCAGGGATCGCAGGCTGTAGTATCGCATATTTTTTAAAAAAAAGAGATCAAAAAGTTTTACTAATAGATAAAATAGGAGTTGCAAGCGGCGGGAGCGGTGCTGCCGGAGCTTTCCTCTCACCAAAGATAGGTGTCAGCTCGCCCCTAAAAGATCTAACGGACGATGCATTTAATTTTACGATAGATTTTTATAAAAAGAATTTCCCGCAATACTATCATCAAACAGGAGTGATACGAGTTCCAAAAAATGAACTTGATGCTTCAAAAACTTCAAAATATTCAAAATTTCATAATGCAAAATACGAAGAGCTGACGCCGGCTCAAGTAAGTTCATTGGGTTTTAATGTCAAGTATAACTCAACTCTGTTTTTTGACGGCGGCACATGTGATGCAAGAGAGATTTGCATGGAGCTGGCAAAAGATATTGATTTTTTATGTTTTGATGTCAAAGATATAACAAAAACAGACGATATTTGGATGGTTGGGGATAAAAAAGTAAAAAATATCGTTCTTGCGACAGGCTTTGAAAACAGTCTATTTGATATGAGATATATGGGCATCAAAGGCACTTGGGGAAATCGCGCTGATTTTAGCTCACAGCTAAAACTCGATGTTAGTTTGCATGAATCATTATCAATTTCTGCAAATATGGGCGGAGTTATCAAGCTTGGCGCTACTCATGAGCTTGAAGTAAAAGAGCCAAAGCCGTGCGATGATAGTAAGTCTTATGAGCTTTTAAAAAATGCATCAAATATGATAGATATAAGCGATTTTAAGCTCATTAAAACATATTGCGGTATGAGAAGCGGGAGTAGGGACTTTTCGCCGGTTGTCGGCAAAGTGATAGACGCCGGTAAGATGTTTGAGTATCCTTATATATTTGACGGCAGAAAATACCCTACTATCTATCATGATAATTTATATATTTTAAATGGACTTGGTGCTAGGGGATTTGTTCTTGCGCCATATCTGGCAAATGAGTTGACAAATCTGATAGTTGAGCAAAAGCCTATCGACAAAAGAGCAAATGCGGATAGACTTTTTTGGAATTGGGTTAGGAAACTAAATAGAGGTTTCCTATAATAAAAAAATCTATATCTAAAAAATAATTTAATAGAATTATATATATTTTGTCGTAAAGGTAGTTTGGTGAGTTCAAAATTTTTTACAAATACTTATGGAAATACACTCGAAAATAGATTAAAAGATATTTTAAAGCATTATAAAGTTAGCTACTTAGAGTTTTTAATAGGTTATCTAAGAATAAGCGGATTTGCAAAAATAGCCCCATTTTTAGAAAATGTATCAAAATCTAGAATTTTAGTCGGTATAAATATTGACACTATTATAGCCGAAGCCCAAATAAAAGGTAAAAAAGCAAATCTTCTGGATAATTTTAATCTGATCGACCAATTCAAAGATGAGCAAAATAGTGTTTTAAAAAACTCAGAATATGCAAAAGAAGTTGATGATAGTGTTGATATTTTGATAGATATGATCTCTTCTAAAAAGCTTGAACTTAGAATCTCAAGAGACAAAAATATACATGCCAAAATATACATACTAAGAGAAGAGGCGATAGAAAAACACGATGGAACAATTGATTACAGAGGTTCTGTTATTACCGGAAGTTCAAATCTAAGCAAAAACGGATTAGAAAATAACTATGAATTTAATGTGGAACTAAGAGATAGTGATGATATAGAATTTGCACTTAATGAATTTGAAAAACTCTGGTCAACAAGTGTGGAAATAACAAAAGATGATATTGACAATATAAAAAACAGTAGCTACCTAAAAGAGATTACTCCTTTTGAGCTTTATATAAAATTTCTCATAGAACATTTTGGCGAGGATAGAATTAATTTTGACGAGAGTGTGGCTGATGACCTGCCAAAAGGTTTTAAAAAATTAGCATATCAAATAGATGCTGTAAATGAAGGACTTGCAAAACTAAAAAAACACGGCGGATTTTTTCTATCCGATGTGGTTGGGCTTGGAAAAACCGTTACAGCCACTATGATTATTAGACGACTGCAATCTGTCACGAAAGGGCATATTCTTATCATAGCTCCGCCTTCAATCAGAAAAGAATGGGAAGAGACATTTAATAAATTTAATATTAGCAGACAACATAAATTTTATTCATATGCAGAATTGTACAAGTTAAAAGATACTACCAATTATGAAACTATTATCATAGATGAATCGCATAAATTTAAAAGTTTTGCTACCACCAGATATAAAGAACTGGAGAGAATATGCAAAGAAGATACAAAATACAAAAAGAAAATCATTTTAATCTCTGCAACTCCATTAAATAATAAACCGAATGATTTAGCTAATCAGCTATATCTTTTTCAAAACAAAAGACAAAGCAGTATAGATTCATTCCCAAATTTAGAAACTTTTTTTGCACAAATAGATAAAGAATACAGAGAGATACTTTCAAACGATCCCATTGACAATATAAAGTTAAAAAATATTTCATTTAAAATCAGAGATAATATCATCAGAGAAGTTATGGTCAGGAGAACGAGAACAGATATAGAAAATATCCCTAGATATAGAGACGATATCAAATCGCAAGGACTTGCAATTCCGAATATCAATGAAGTGCAGGAGCTGGAATATTATCTTGATGATGATCTAACAAAACTTTTTTATGAAACAATTGATGTACTGATATCAAAATTAAATTATGCAAGATATAAGGCATTGGCAAATTTATCTCGTGAAGCACAGTTGCATTTTGGAGATGTTCAAGAAGGATTTTTTAAAACAAGTTCAGAAAATTTAGCAAAAATTATGCAATTTATGCTTATAAAGAGACTTGAAAGTTCCTTTCATGCATTCAAGACAACACTCAAAAAACAAAAAGAAAACATACAAAAATTTATAGATATGTTTGAAAATGATGTTATTTACATTCCAAATAGCAAACTAAACTTTTTTGAAATGCTTGAAGATAGTGATGATGAAGATGCATTGATAGAAAAATTGCTTGAAGAAGAAAAAATAGTCTCTTTGTCAAAAAAAGATTTTAGAGACGGCTATTATGATTTGCTCAAAAGTGATTTCCAACTCATAAATACTCTTTGTGAAAAATGGGAGTTAATTGATAGGGATCCAAAGCTTGATAAATTTAAAGAGATTTTAGCACGAAATAAAAATGACAAAATAGTGGTATTTACAGAGTCAAAACAGACAGCCTTGTATCTCAATGAAAAACTAGAAAATGATAAAGTTTTAGTAGTTCATGGAGAAAACAGAGATAAATTAAAAGAGACCATAAGAGAAAATTTTGATGCCAACTACGACAATCAAAAAGATGATTACAATGTTATAATCTCAACAGACACGCTTAGCGAAGGTGTAAATATGCACCGTAGCAATATTATTTACAACTATGATATACCTTGGAATTCTACAAGGCTTATGCAAAGAATCGGAAGAATCAATCGTATAGGCACTAAACATGAAGAGATATTTATCTACAATTTCAAGCCGACAGCACAAAGCGAAAGCCTTATAGAACTTTCCAAAAAAGCTTATATAAAACTCCAAACCTTTCACCATTCACTTGGAGAAGACAGCAAGATATATTCAAAAGCTGAAGAGATTGGAACAGCTAGTTTATTTGATGAAAGCATAGAGAGCGAAATAGATGAAGAGTTGCCATTCTTGGAAGAGATCAGAGCATTCAAAGAAGCAAATCCTAAAACTTTTCAAGAAATCAAAACATTACCAAAGAAACTTAGAGTCCAAAGAGTAGCCAAAAATGACAAACAAAGTTTTGTATTTATAAAAAATAATAATTCCAAAAATTATTACAAGGTAGCAAACGATAAAGTTGAGGCTATAAATTTTGTAGATATGGCAAAAAACTTAACAGCCAACATGGATGAAAAACCAAAACTCCCACTTCAAGAGATTCATTATACACATGTAGAATTAGCACGCAAATATTTTAATAATGAATTAAATGAAATCGCCGGTAAGACGCAAACGGATAATATAAAAGTTGACAATAAAATAGATAAACAAGCAATAACTATCTTAAAATCTTGGTATCAAAAAGATTTTATATTATCTGATGTATATGAGTTGTTTGTAGACACTATCAAAATAGGTAAGATTTTAAATCTATCCAAAGAAGTAATAAAAATATCCAAAAACAGTAACTCTTCTGAAATTGCAGATAAATTAGTAAAATTATCAGAAAAATATTCTCTTGTACAAAAAACCGATAAAGAACAATATGCAAAAAAAGAGATAGATATCATATTAAGCGAAAGTTTCGTATAAAAAAGGATCGCAATGGACTTAAAGCAATTTTTACAATCACCGTTTAGCAAAGACAATTTTGTAGAATTTATCAGTGATAGGTTTTACGGATTTAGCGAAAACTACTATATCGAAGATGGTTATCTTGGCAAAGTCAAACTTGATGATAAAAGCGAGATTGGGTTTTTTGTGTTTGAAGTATCAGATAATAAAGATATAGAAAATACAAGAGTAGGTTTTCATAAAGAACTCAAAAAATATGCCGATGAAAATCTGCTTGATGGTGCCATAGGAGCATTTTATCATCCCAACCAAAAAGTATGGCGACTTTCATTTATCCGATTTAGCTATGACGACAAGCATAAAAAGCAGGTTACAAGCCAAAAAAGATTTACATTTTTACTTGGCAATGACAAAACCAAAACCGCTTTTGAACAGCTCAAAAATCTCAAATACCCAAAAATCGCAGAGATTGAAAAAGCCTTTGGGGTTGAAGCAGTCACAAAAGAGTTTTACAAAGGGTTAATCAAAGAGTATGAGAAATTACTAAGTGATTATCTCATTTATCCATCCAATGATGACAACAGCAAAAAAGAGTTTGCCATACGACTAATTGGCAGAATACTTTTTATCAAGTTTTTAAATAAAAAGTCACTTGTACCTGATGATATTTTTGAAGTTGCCAACGGCTATTACCACGACAAACTCGAACCGCTCTTTTTTGAACAGCTAAACACGCCAAAGAGTGAACGAAAAGAGGAGTTTAAAAATGACTCTATCCCGTTTCTAAATGGTGGACTTTTTGAGCCTCTATATTTAGATTATTACGAATACAATGAAATAAGTAAGTGCAGTCAATACATCAACACGCTAAAAATAGATGATAAATTTTTCAAAGAACTTTACGAACATCTAAACCAATACAACTTCACCATAGATGAAAATAGCATAGAAGACAGCGAGCTTTCCATCGACCCTGAAATGTTGGGTAGAATCTTTGAAAATCTATTAGCCGAGATCAATCCTGAAACTAGGCAAAATGCTAGAAAATCTACAGGAAGTTACTACACACCCCGTGAGATAGTGGACTATATGGTAAGCAGCTCACTTTTGGAATATCTCAAAACCAAAACAAGTATAGATGAAGAAATTCTAAAAACCATTATCTTCAAAAACGAAGAGCCACAAAATGACTACGATAAAGCTAAACTACTATCGGCTATCTTTGAGCTTAAAATCCTCGACCCTGCATGTGGCTCCGGAGCATTTCCTATGGGGCTGCTTCAAAAGATAGTCAAGATTTTGAATCTTATCGATGAAGATGCTTCTATATGGTTTGGGCTTCAAAACAAAGAGTTTAGGCAAACGCATAAAAATCGAAACAAAGACTATATCCGCAAACTCTCCATCATCAAAAACACCATTTACGGCATAGACATCCAACCAATCGCCATAGAGATAAGCAAGTTGCGATTTTTCTTATCACTCATAGTGGATGAAGAGGGAGAGCCTGAACCGTTGCCAAACTTGGAGTTTAAGTTTGTGTGTGCTAACTCTCTTTTGCCAAAACCGAAAAATACACAACTTGCCTCTTTAGAATATTTTATGCTTGAAAATGATTTGATAAATTTGAAAAATGAGTATTTTGAAGCAAGCGGAGAGCGAAAAAAAGATATACGAAAAGAGTATATACAAGTTCAAAAAAAGATGTTTGAAGAAGAAGAGGCTACAAATCTATTATCGGCTTTAAATAATAATCTTACCAATTATAACCCATTTGACCCTGTGAGTGTAGCTGGATTTTTTGATAGTGATTTTATGTTCAATGTTAAAGATGGGTTTGACATCGTGATAGGTAATCCACCCTATATCAGACAAGAAAAAATCAAAGACTTAAAACCGCTACTTCAAAAATCAAACTATAAAAGCTACAACGGCACGGCAGATATTTATGTTTACTTTTTTGAGCAGGGACATAGGCTTTTAAAAGAGGGTGGGAATTTGAGTTTTATCACTTCCAACAAATATACAAGAGCCAAATATGGTAAGGAGTTTAGAAAATTTATCTTAGAAAATAGCAAAATCTTAGAATATATCGATTTTAATGGAGTGAAAGTCTTTGAGAGTGCGACGGTGGATACGAGTATTTTGAGTTTTAGAAAAAATGGAAGTGGGACTTTAGTCCCGCCCAAAAATAACAACGGCGAGGCTGAAGCCTCACCTCCAAATAGTTTACTCTATTGTGATGTTAAGGGTGATTATAAGGGCGGAGATTTAAAAGAGTATTGTCAAAAAAATGGATTTTCATACTCTCAAAGCGATTTAAGCATTGATAGCTTTAGCTTTGCCAATCCAAAAGAGTTAGAGATAAAAAAGAAAATTGAACGAATCGGCATACCGCTAAAAGAGTGGGATATAAAGATATATCGTGGAATTTTGACAGGATTTAATGAAGCGTTTATCATCTCACAAGAAAAAAGAGATGAGCTTATAGCAAAAGACCCAAAATCGGCGGAAATCATCAAACCGATATTGCGAGGTAGGGATATAAAGAGATATGGGTATGAGTGGGCTGGACTTTGGCTTATAAATTCGCATAATAATCCTCCGATTGACATCAATCATTACCCAGCTATCAAAGAGCATTTAGACAAATTTTATCCTCAACTTGAAAAGCGAACAGACAAAGGAGTTACTCCTTATAATCTTAGAAATTGCGCTTATTTAGATGAGTTTGAAAAAGAGAAGATTGTGTATCCTTGTATCATGACTCAAGGCTCAAGTTTTGCATTTGATGATATTAAAAGCTATCCAATTGCCCCTGCAAATATTATCACAGGTAAAAATATTAAATATGTAATGGCTTGTTTAAATTCAAAGTTAATATATTATTCAATGAGAAAATATTATATGGGTGGAGGAATTGAAGGAGAACTTAAAACCAATAATCTTCTAAATGTTCCTATCCCTAAAATATCACAAGAAGAGCAACAACCCTTTGTTGAGCTTGTAGA
>DYLZ01000058.1 GCA_020721775.1 Sulfurovum sp. | reverse complement strand
TGAGTTGGGTAGCTATTAGTATAACGGCTCTGTCTGCTTGAAGTGACTCTTTGATATATAAAAGAGCAGCTGCATCTTCGCTCCCTCCGGATTACTCATGCTTTTTTTATACTCGGTCACCAAATAATGCCCACGCTCTTTGCCTATCTTGTCAAACTTGAGCTGCGAAAAAGGGAAGGTATGAAACTGATCCTCCTTGATCTCGGCCAAGACCTTTCCCATAGCAATGTTCTCATCCGACTGATCTGCGTGGATGCGGCGACTATAAAGCCACGCCTTGCGTTTACAGGTAACATAATAATGGATAAGGGTGCCGTTGATAAGACCTGATTCAAACATTGGTTAACTCATAAATGTGTCTTCTCTTTCTTCTTCAATTAAAAATCCGCTTTGGGGCGAATAAATATCTTCAAGAGTATTAATATATGCTATACCGAATATTTCACTTCGGGGTACATCAAAATAGAGTTTTTCTAAATCTTTCTTTTTTACATTGATAATATATTTCTCAAGCTCTTTAAATTTTTGCTCTTTATAGGATTTAAGTTCCCATTTCGACATATTTTTAAAATATTCAAAATATTCCTCTTCATACTCTGATAAATCTACTCCGATGGCAACCGACACAACGCTCTCGTTTTCCGTTTTAAAAATCTCGTTTACGGCTTCATCAATTTTTTTGAAGTCAAATTTTTCTATCGCTTTTGCTATATCCTTACTATCACCCAGACAATCGCCTACCGCCCTAAAATAACTTTCGATATAGCCCAAAATATTTTGCTCTTCTATGCTTTGTGACGAGAGCGTATCCGTGAGGTGTTTTTTTGTCTCTGTCATTAACAATCTATCATATATCTCAAATCCAAGCGTATCAAACACGAACACATCCGCTTGCTCTTTCGCCCCCTCACGATTGACCCGTCCTGCGGTTTGGATAATAGAACTAAGAGGCGATAACTCCCTAAAACCGACATCAAAATCAAGGTCAACACCTGCCTCTATGACCTGCGTAGATATGAGGATTTTGTTTTGAACGAGATTTGAATTTGGCTCTTTGAGGCTTTTAATAGTCTCATCTCTATCACCTCCAAGCATATATGAGTTGAGGCAAAAAACATTCTCACCTAGCTCATCTTTTAGCGCTTTAAATAGTCTTTTGGAGTTTTTTATCGTATTGACGACGCAAAGTACGGATTTGCCCTCTTCGTATTTTGCTTTTATAAGCCCCTTTAGCTCGTTTATTTTCTCATCTTCACTCACACTCGCAAACTCTACAAATCCCAGTCTATATCTATTTTGAAACTCAAAAAACGCCTCTTTATCGGCAAGCTGACATCCGCCGTTTGTTATTATCGGCATCGTAGCGCTCATGAGTACAAAGACTGTATTTAGTTTTTTGCTAAGCGCATCAAACATCTCTCGCATGACACTCCAGAGCTGATGCGGAATAGCCTGCACCTCGTCCATCACGACTACGCTGTTTCTTAGGCTTTGGAATTTGACATTGTCGGCATTGTTGTTTGAAAAAAGTGCAAAAAACAGCTGATAAAAAGTCGATACGATAAAAGGCTCGCTCCAACTCTCGGTAATAAACTTGAGCCTATCATAGTCGTTCATCGCATCGTCATTGGTTGTCTTGTATTCAGCTTTATGATGATGTTTTGTGATTTGTGCTGGATAAATTGCCTCAAAAATAGAGACCGTTTGGTCAATGATACTCGTAAATGGAATTGTGTAGACAACCCTGTTAAGAGCTCTTTGCTCTTTGATTTTTAGCGCAAGCTCAAGAGATAGTAGCGTTTTGCCTATGCCCGTCGGAGCGGTCAGCAGATAGATATTTTCATTTTGATTTTTATCAAAAGCCTCAAAGACGCTCTGTCTAGCTTTGTCTCGCTTCTCGTTTTTTGAAAGGGTAGCTTTAAAGTCGTACAGGTTTTTTAGAGGGTATGTTGCATCACTTTTTATGGGCGTGGTGGAAAAAATTGCCTCGTACTTGTCGGCAAAAATCAGTTTTGAAAAGAGCTCTTTTTGACGGATATAGTCATCGATTGTAAACAAAATAGGCTTTAAGGTATTGTTGTCAAATTCAAAATCTTCCAACTCTTTAAAATCAAAATTTGACAACTCAAAATATTGTAATATTTCTGGCTTTTTAGCAATTTCGTCAGATTGCTTTTTAGCCAAATTGTACTTTTCACCGGGCAAGATGTCGTCAAATATATTTTTTGCGGGCTTCAGGGCTCCATGATGACTGACGATTGCATTTAGCACAAAAAATAGAGATTTTGCGTCAAGCTTTTTTGAAAATTGAATCAAAAAAAGAGCGCCGGATACAAAGGCGTGTGGCTCTCCACTTTTTGCCTCCCCTCTTATGTATTTTTGAAAAGAGTCTGTAGTTTTACCGAGGTCGTGAAACTTTGCCGCCAATACAAAAAGCTCGTCGCCTGGGTCAAAAGCGGCAATATTTTCAAGATGAGAAGATAGTGGCTTTCCAGGATGTGAAAGGCAGTTCATACAAAAACTATCTTTTGACCGTTCACCTCGGAGTACTCTATATTTTTGCAAAATATAGATTTGCCGCTAGTCTCTACAAGAAAATCACTAAAGCCGCCAAATATCCTACCGCCACCGATAGTCGTAGCAAACCTAACATCCGCATAGTTTTTCCCAACCTCAATAGCAAAATCACTACTTAACGGCACAATAGAGTCTATATTGGCGCTGTCCGCCTTTTTACCTTCAGCACTAAAAACACCCAAAAATTTATATGTCGCAAGGCAAAAGTTGATGCCCATATAGAGCTGATACATAGATTTGCCCTCTTCAAGCAGCGCCAAAAGCTTATCGGCTCTGCTTTTTTCTAGCCCCGACAAATCCACATATATCTCATATCTCGGATTAATAAGAAGCTCCCTATAGAACTGCTTTCTATTTTTACCAAACCCATTTCCTGCTTTTTCCAGATTTAGCTCTTTTAGCGCATCCTTAATACCGTTAAAACAAAAGTTTTTTTTGCCGTCAAGATTTTTTACTATACACGCATAGCGTATGTCGTTCAAAAACAGATAGTCGCTCTCACCCATTATAGCCCCCAGCATTCCCATTACCGTAGTTTTTGGCGGTACTGGATAAGTGAGGGAGCTATAAATAGTCGCCGGATGACTAAAGTGCCCAAAATCGGAAGATATTTCCAAACCGATTATCATCTCAAATTCCAAAATCTAGTTTTTTCCAATCGGAGCCGATACCTTCTATGTTTATATTGCCGTCAGTTACATACACTACGCTCTCTATTTTATCTTTGTATTTTGAGAGTTCTGCGGTGATTAATGAGAGATCTACGCTATAGTCTGCCGTTGATTTGATCTCGTTTTCTTGAGGCTTATCGGTTTTTAGCGTCGCTAGATTGTCCAGTCCACCTATGTAGCAACCGGCTTCTTTGTATGTGATACGGAGCAAAAACCTAGGAAGTTGACCAAATTTACTACGAGAGATGAGGTTTTTTGTTCCAAACCATAAGGCATTTATAATTTTTTCCACATCGTTGTCGGTCAGTTTTGTGCTCTCACTCGCCAAGGCATTTACGACTCCATAGGTAGCAAATACCGCATACGGCAAGTTATACTCCTCTCTAAAAGTCTTATTTTCTTTACCCTCCGAGCTTGCAAATGCCCCCGTTCCTTTGATGTAGTTAATTTCTGTCTGATTGAGCGATTTACTCATTTTGAACTGTATTGCGCCCGTTAGATTGTTTGTCTCTTTATCAACCGGAAACACGCCGCCGAAGGCTCTTACATCTATACATTTTTCTATAAGTGCCGCCACCTTGTCCTTTTTGCTACCCACAAGAGCGTTAACTCGCCCTTTGCCGTCCATCACGCCTTTTGGTGACTTGGTCTCTTTGACAAAAATCTCTTCGCCTTTTGTCTCAAGATAATCCCTTATAGTTCTCTTGATACGAACATCGCTAATAAGCGCTTTTCTGCTTATCTCATCATATCTAGGCGCATTGCTGTTTAGCATATCACCGTTTGGATTCCAGTTTTCGCCATCCCATAAAAATAGTATCTCTGATTGTTTTGCATAACTCATTGTGCTTCTCCTTCTTTTTGTTTTGATTTAAAGTTTTTGTAGTCGATATTGCCCATTACGAAGGCAATATTTGCTTTGTCTATCGATAAATTATCGCTTTGTTTTACATGTGATTTTATCTCCGAATAGACGGCAAGCAGAGCGTCAAACTCGGCGCCGTACATATTGTATTTTCTTGAACCGTCATACACTTTGCGAAAGACCCTGTCTATATTTTGGGTATTGATAGAGCCGATAGAGTTGATATATTTTTCCACCGTATCGCTACCCTCGTTATACTGCCACGACATAACAAATCTAGCCAGTGCGCCGACAACATAAAACTCCCTTGCCCTTGCCTCCTTCAAAAGCTCAACGCTCTCAAATTTTGCATCCATCAACTCTCTAAAACTCGTATATTCGTTCATATCTCCTCCATATATAAGATTTTTTACATTGCATTCTAGTACCCCCAAAGCATCCAAAAAGTCCAAAACTCTTTGATGCTTTTCAAAGTCGGTATCATCCGCAAAATAACCATTTAGAATCTTTGAAAGCTCCCTTTTTTGGTTATCCGGTTGATTGTTGCCGAATACTATTTTTTGATTGATTATGTGATACAGCTTGCCAATGTCAGAAATAACCTCCTTACCAAATATCAGTTTTGCTAAAAAAAGCGGTTCGCTTATATAGTCTCGAATATAAATACTCTTCTTTTTGTATTCGGTTTTTTTGATATATTTTGAAAGATTTGACGAGTCTATATCGAAATCGCTCATTAGCCTAGCCGCACTTTTTATCCTTGATGGTGCGACATCTTCTATCGTCTGAAAAAGTTTAATTTCATTGTTATTTTTTTCGGCAAACATAAAAGTAAAAAGCACTTTTTGCGACATTTGCTCGCCCTCAAGACGATTTACTAGTTTTTCAAGCCTAATCTCAAGTACCTCTTTGTCTCTAAGGCTATTATCATCATTGTCGGCAGCCCTAGCAAGCTCGGCGTAAAACCTCCTTTTGTCCTCCAAAAACACCGTTGGAAGCAGATAATAAGTAAGCCCAAAGAGTCGATATTTAAACTCCTCTTTTCCAAACACTCTTTTAAATCCATGAGCTACTTTTTTGGCACTTTCTTCATCAAGTGGTAAAAGCCGCCACTTTGTAAGCTCCTTCAAACTTGTAGGCAATTCATTCAAAGAACAAAAGTTTAATCCTGCATCCGCTCCTGAATGTGTTGCATTATTAAGATAGCTTTGAGCATTTTTAGTCGATTTGCCAAATGCTGATTTTAGATAATGGAAATAGATACTTTTAAAGCGTTCACTAATAAAACGATTTTTACATTTGAGAGCTAGGTAGTAGATACTTTGATCTTTTTTCTTTTTGGTAGATTCTTCTTTATTGATTTCATCTTTAATTTTTTCTATTGCTTCATAGTTAATGTGACTTTTGATAACTTCCAAAGCCTTTTTTTGAATATCTGATCGATTTTTATTAGAACTAAAATTTTTTTCCATATTTGACCAGACAGCTTTTAAACCATTTTTGTCCATCAATGGTAAATTAGGAAGTAAATATCCTCCTTTGGAAGATGTCGATACCGTAATTAACCGCTTAGCAATCACATTAAAATCAACAATACGATACTCTGAGGTATCAATATCAAACTCAACAAACTTATCAATCTTATTGACATAAATATCATTAAAATCAATCGTTTTTTCATCTTTAAAAGCTTCGCCTATCTCATAAAAGACTTTAACTATATCAGCCATTATTTTTTACCTTGATATTGTTCATTTTCTGCATTATTATTCTTGATCTCCTCCACAAACCCCAATCCTTGCATTGCGTGTGCTCCGAGTCCTGTAT
>DYLZ01000010.1:11674-33918 GCA_020721775.1 Sulfurovum sp. | reverse complement strand
TTTTATAGAACTTTGACCAAATAAATGTATCATATTTGATTTGATCATTTGAATGCTTTGTTAAAAACACTCAAAAAATCAAACCATAAAGCACACCCTAAAAAAAGTTTAGCTGTTTAAGTTATTCTTTATAGGATGGTTTGTCATTTGTGCTACAATATGGCTCTTTTGAAGTTATCATCGTACTATACAGGTTTATTACCTAATGTTCTTAGTTCAGCTTTGAAAGAGCAAAGGACGGAAACAGCATTCCCAACGGTCTCGTACGACCAATGCATACCAGGTTTTTACTCGTCCTTTGTTTATATTGTGCTTCAATAGTTTATCTTATTTTAAAACCAATGAATTTTTGCACATTTGGAGTATACGATGCATACAAACAACCACAAACTCACAATGCTCCAACTTTGGAGAGTAGGAGTAAGAGAAAGAAAAAATAATTTATTTTTTAATTAATAAAAATTTTATTTTATTTCGGTATAATAGTTACCCATTTTAAAAATGAAACGGAGAAGCATATGCCTAAAATGAAAAGCGTAAAAGGTGCCGTCAAAAGATTTAAGATCAAAAAAAATGGCACTATTAAAAGAGGTACAGCCTTTAGAAGCCATATTTTGACAAAAGTTGACGGGAAACACCATAGAAATGCTAGAAGTCCAAAGATCGTTGATGCAACTGATGCACACAAGATCAAACAGATGATAGTAGGATAACAACAAAAGCTGCCGGCGAGAAATCGCCAACAAAGATTGACTCCCAAAAAAACGGGACAAGTTCAAGCCAAGCTTGACACCTAAAAGAAAAAGGTAAAGGAACAAAATGAGAGTAAAAACAGGCGTCGTTAGACGAAGAAGACATAAAAAATTATTGAAACTAGCAAGAGGCTTTTATAGCGGAAGAAGAAAACACTTCAGAAAAGCTAAAGAGCAGTTAGAGAGATCTTTGGTATATGCTTACCGTGACAGAAGAAGAAAGAAAAGAGATTTTAGAAGACTTTGGATCGTTAGAATCAATGCAGCTGCAAGACTTAACGATATGAGTTACTCAAGATTTATGCACGGACTTAAACTTGCAAATATTGAACTAGATAGAAAAATACTAGCAGATATGGCTATGAATGCGCCTGAAAGTTTTGCTAGCTTAGCAACAACTGCAAAAGCGGCTATTTCTAAGTAAATCACATTAAATGATTCTCAAATTTTGAGCAAAGCTCAAAATTAGGTCTTCAGCAGACGGCTCACGCAATCTAGATTGCTTTTTGTTAGCCTTTTTGGCTAACAAACTTCACTTTTATTAATTAAATATTTCAATCTCATTTATAATTTGTTAATATTTTTTAGATAGAATTTTTACTGCATTAAACAAAACCAATGCCAAAAACAAAGGATTTTTAATGAAAAAGAGTATACTTTTTACTTCAATATTGTTAATATCAAATTTTGCGCAAGCTGATACTTATAAAATTAAAAAGGGCGATACACTAACTGCCATCGCTCATTCTAATTGTATAGATACAGCACAGCTTAGACGAGCAAATAGTATCTCGATAGGCGAAAAGCTTGAGATAGGCAGAAATATAACGATTCCGGAAAGCAACTGTAGAAACAACCGCAATATATTAACTTTTAGTTTTAACCGTAATGATAGACAAGAAAATAAAAATTATGTAGTAGATTCTCTAAATTATGCATCTATCCCATTTAACGCGCATAAATTTTTAGGACACAGATATGTATGGGGAGCTGTTGGACCAAATACATTTGATTGTTCAGGATTTACATCATATATTTACAGAAAACAAGGGATATCTATCCCAAGAACAGCATTTGCACAATTCCAAAGCGGTTCAAAAGTCGATAGAAGCGAATTAAAATCAGGTGATCTGGTTTTCTTTGATACCCAAAAGCATATGACCGGAAGAGTAAATCATGTAGGTATATATATAGGCAACAATCAATTCATTCATGCAAGCTCTGCCAAGCACAAAGTGGTTATAGGAACATTAGCAAGCGGTTTTTATAGCAATAGATTTATGGGTGCTAGAAGATATACTGCTTAATCTTTCTTTTTTCACATCAATAATTTTTTATATAATTGCTAAAAAGCAATTATATATCTTTTTTACTCAGCTTCCAATACAGCGCCATTGCTGGCATTTGTAACCAAGGATCTGTATTGTTTTAACCATCTGCTTGCTAGAGGTTTTACAATTGGTTTAAAGTTTGCTTTTCTTTTTGCTATCTCTTCATCACTAAGTTTTGCTTCCAAAATATAACTATCAACATCTATAAATATTTCATCGCCGTCTTCAAGAAGTCCTATAAGTCCACCTTCAGCAGCCTCAGGGCTTACATGACCGATACTAGCTCCTCTGGTAGCGCCGCTAAATCTACCATCGGTAATGAGAGCTACTTTATCTCCTAGTCCCATTCCCATAATAAGGCTCGTAGGAGCTAGCATCTCTTGCATACCGGGACCTCCTTTTGGACCCTCATAGCGAATAACTACTACATTTCCGGCTTTGACTTTGCCACCTATAATCCCTTTGATAGCCTCATCTTGTGAATTGAAACATACAGCAGTTCCTCTAAACTGACGACCTCCGGTAATACCTGCTGTTTTGATGACCGCTCCTTGTTCTGCCAAGTTTCCGTAAAGTATCGCAAGTCCACCGACCTTGCTATATGGATTTTCTATTGTATGAATGATATTTGTATCTTTGATCTCACTGTTGGCAATCCTTTCCCTTATCGTCTCTCCTGTGATTGTCAAGTTGTCAAGCAGTATGTCATCGCCTCGTTTGCTCATCTCATGCATTACAGCGCTTACTCCGCCGGCTTTGTCAATATCTTGCATATGTACAGTTGTCAAAGACGGACTTATTTTTGCTATGTGGCTTACCTTTTTTGATATATCATTGATATTTTCAAGCTTAAAATCTACATTTGCTTCTCTTGCGATGGCTAACATATGAAGTACCGTATTTGAGCTTCCCCCCATAGCCATATCAACAGCAAAAGCGTTATGCACGGCTTTTTCATTTATGATATTTTGAATTTTATATTTTTCTTGATCTTTTTCGTTCATGAGAGCAATTTCACAAATTCTTCTAGCCGCTTTTCTATAGAGTTCTTCTCGCTCTTTTGTTAAAGCCAAAATAGTTCCATTTCCGGCCAACGCTATGCCCATAGCTTCCATTAGAGTATTCATAGAATTTGCCGTAAACATACCGCTGCAGCTCCCCCCGCTTGGACAGGCATTGCATTCCATATCGCGCAACTCATCCTCAGTAATTTGTCCTGATTCAAACTTGCCGACACCTTCAAAAACTGTTGCCAAGTCTATCGGAGTTCCATCTTTTTTATATCCTTTTGCCATAGGACCCCCGCTTACAAATACTGTTGGCACATTTACTCTCAAAGCTCCCATTATCATCCCTGGAACTATCTTATCGCAGTTTGGTATGGCAATAAGTGCATCAAGTTTGTGCGCATTCATTACGGTTTCTATAGAATTTGCGATGATCTCACGGCTAGGTAGCGAATAGAGCATACCGTCATGTCCCATCGCGATACCGTCATCTACTCCTATAGTATTAAATTCAAACGGAACGCAGCCGTTTGCTCTAATCTCATCCTTGATGATCTCGCTTACTTTGTTTAAAAAGAAATGCCCCGGAATTATCTCTATAAAACTATTTGCTACACCAATGAACGGTTTGTCAAAATCTTCATCTCTCAATCCGGTTGCACGAAATAGTGAGCGGTGCGGCGCTCTATTATGACCTTGTTTAACTATATCACTTCTCAACATTAATCCTTTGATTTTTATTTTTAATTATATCATTTTTAGACTTTAAGGCTATATCTTTTGAAAAAATATCTAATATTTTGTTGATCTCTATTTACTTTTAAATTTTTTTAGGATATAATTCTATCCCATTTATAATGATGCGGGCGTAGCTCAGGGGTAGAGCATAACCTTGCCAAGGTTAGGGTCGAGGGTTCGAATCCCTTCGCCCGCTCCAGTAAATGAAAAAAATTTGATAAAATCTATAAATATGGATGTTGTCTCATTGCCCGGATGGTGGAATGGTAGACACAGGGGACTTAAAATCCCCAGACTATTGCAGTCGTGCTGGTTCAAGTCCAGTTCCGGGCACCACTAAAATATATGGTTCCATCGCCAAGCGGTAAGGCCGCAGCCTGCAAAGCTGCTATCCCCGGTTCAAATCCGGGTGGGACCTCCATATTTTTTATCGGGAGATGGTAGAGCGGTTGAATACACCGGTCTTGAAAACCGGCGAGGGTAACACCTCCGGGGGTTCGAATCCCCCTCTCCCGGCCACTACAATAATTAAAACTACAAATTTAAATTTTTAAATAATCAATCTGTTACTATTTCAAATATAGCTTTATTGCTTTGTTAATGCTATAATACAAAATATACCACACAAAGGGATCGATATGGCTACAGTTGTTTCATACGGTGCTGCCGGCACAGTTACAGGTTCTTGTCATTTGCTTGAAATTCAAGGGATTAAAATACTAATTGATTGCGGTATGTTCCAGGGGAATGTTGAAGAGAAGAATTATGAGCCATTCGGCTTTGATCCGACAGATATAGATTACCTGATACTTACCCATGCGCATATAGATCATATAGGTCGTGTTCCAAAACTTGTAAAAGAAGGTTTTAACGGCACTATAATTGCAACGGAGGCAACATTTGAAATAGCATACATAATGCTTCTTGATGCTGCTAAGATATTACTTGAAGATTACAATAGGCTTTACAAAAAAGCAAAGAGAAGAGCCGAAGAAGATAGTATAAGAAAGCCTTTATACGATACAGACGATGTAGAAAACACATTTCTTAAAAGCATAATAGGCATAGAATATAACAAACCATTTAAAATATCCGATCTTATCTCCATTACATTTCATAACGCAGGGCATATATTGGGATCAGCCTTTGTAGAAGTTGATTATAAAGAGGGCGACATGTCAAAAAAAGTCGTATTTTCCGGGGATATAGGAAATAAAAAAAGGCTTCTTCTCGATCCGCTCGATAATGGCGTAAAAACAAATGCGCTTTATATCGAATCAACATACGGCGATAGGCTGCATAAGAATATTGATGAAAGCGTCAAGGAATTTAAAGATGCAATAACAAGCACCATGGATAATGGCGGGGTAGTTATGATCCCTTCATTTGCTCTAGAGAGAACACAGGAGATACTTTATCTTCTTAAAAAAATGATAGAGGACGGTGAACTTGAAAATATAGATGTATTTTTAGATAGTCCGCTTGCGATAAGAGCAACAAATCTTTATACAAAATACCCGTTGCTTCTAAACGAAGAAAATGAAAAAAAGGCGTTAAGGTCTGAAAATCCTTTTATATTTAAAGAGTTGAAATTGACACAAAGCGTGCAAGAGTCGATGGCCATAAATGACTATACAAGCAGAACGATCATAATAGCAGGAAGCGGAATGTGTACAGGCGGGCGGATATTGCAGCATTTTAAACATAGGCTATGGGATGAAAGAAACAGCCTTATATTCGTAGGATATCAGGTCGAAGGAACGATTGGGAGAAGGATTGTTGACGGCGCTGATTTTATAACTGTTCACGGTGAAAAGATAGCCGTAAAAGCCAAAGTCTTTACAATAAATGGCTTTTCTGCGCACGGAGATCAAAAAGATATGTTAGAGTGGATAGACACCTTTAGCGGCATTGAAACTATATATCTTATTCATGGAGAAGAGTATCAGACAAAAGCCTTTAAAGATGCTATAAAAAATAGATTTGACAATGTAAAAGTACATATCATAGAAGAGCGTGAGCATATATATATTTAGCCCATTATCCAATTTGTCATTGATGAGGCATCTAATGCTCCTGAAATTCTTTTAACCTCTTTGCCGTTTTTAAAAAGGATCATTGTCGGTATCCCAGTTATGCCGTATCTATTTGAAATTTGCCCAAAATTTTCAGTATTTACTTTTGCAAATCTGATCTTTAGTGGAAACTTTGAAGCAACACTCTCAAATGTTGGAGCCATCATACGGCATGGTCCGCACCATGGTGCCCAGAAATCTACAACAACAGGAATATCATTGTTTTGTAAAAAATGATCAAAGTTTGAAGGGTTAAGCTCTACTGGCTTTGTATCAAGAAGCGATTGTTTACAGTGTCCGCAGTTTGCTTTTGTGTAACTATCTTTTTTTGGAAGCGAGTTTGTTTTGTGGCAATGCGGGCATACTATATTTATTTTTTCCATTATTTACTCCTATTAAATATCTATTTAAGAATTTTAAAACATTTTTTATATCATTTAGATTTAGTAAATGCTCCCATTAACAAAAGTTATGTTATATTTATAACAAATTGACAACTATGGAGTTCTTATATGTCAAAACTTGTAAAGCCGGCACAGTATGCAAAAGAGACGGGCATATCGAGACAGGCTGTTTATGCTAAGATAAAAAGAGGCACACTAAAGTCAAAAGAGGTTGACGATCAGCTTTTTGTCGTGTTAGATAATAGATCAGGGTCAACATATGGCAAAGAGCAGATCAAAAGAGATGTTGACAATAATGATGACAATTCTTTAACAATTAAGAGTGGCAAGATAGATGTCAATGAAGCAAAAAAAGGTTTAACAAGTTTTCAAAGCCTCATTGACTCAAAAAACGAAACGATCGAAACCCTTAAAGAACGCATCAAAGATTTAAAAGAGAGTAACCGGCAGTTAACATCAGTATTTAGAGGCGAGATAGATCTGTTAAAAGAAGCTTTTGTTGAAATGAAGCGAATATATGTCTCAAAACTAGAATTAGAGAAGAATAAAGAAGTAATTTTAGAAAATAATTATAATGAGTTTGATGAAGATATATCTTGGATAGGGGTAAAAAAGTTTTTGAAACTTTATGATTACGATCTGTCAAATAAAGCCAAAGTGAAAGATTATCTTGATTTTTTGTATTCCGCAGGAGACACAAGAGTAGCAAATATCAACGGAAAAATAAAAATAAATAAAAGATTTTGTTCCGAGCAGATCATAAAAGATGCTTTGCTGGATTAATTATGATAATGATTATTAAATTAAGAACGGATTAAGAAAAAGTTCTGTATACTACATAAATGATAATCACTATCATAATATTTTAAAAGGGTTAATTCATGCAAAAAATAGTTGTTGCATTGGCAGGGCAGCCGAATGTCGGTAAGAGTTCGCTTATAAATGCGATCTCAAATGCGAAATTAAAAGTAGGTAACTTTTCAGGCGTTACTGTTGAAAAAAAAGAGGTAATTTACAAACTTTGCGACAAAAAGAGCTGTACAGACTATGATGTACACATTATAGATTTACCCGGTGCTTATTCACTAAATGAATATACTATTGAAGAAAAAGTAACAAACAGTTTTCTAAAAAGCAGCGAATATGACATCATTGTAAATGTGGTTGACTCTACGAATTTGCAAAGAAATTTGGTTTTTACATCACAGCTGCTTGAAACCGGCAAAAAAGTTATAGTAGCATTAAATATGATAGATGAGGCAGACAAAGAAGGCATTGTGATAGATGAAAAACAACTTAGTTTGATCTTAGGAGTGCCTTGCATTAAAGTCAGCTCGCTTACGAAAGAGGGCGTTGATGAGCTCAAAGAGACTATTATTAATGTTTACAATCAAGAGTATAAATTGCCAAAAATTGTTTACAGTGACACAATTGAAGAAGAGATAAGCAATATAGTAAATTTTCTTGAAGAAAAAAAATACAAAACCAATACCCCATATAGACTTGTTGCTATAAAACTCTTGCAAGAAGATGAGGAGAAATATAAAAAATTTCACGATGAGCCGATATGGATAGAATTGCTGCCTATTGTTAAAGAGGCTTTGGGGCATATATATCTTCATAATAATACAAAAAATTTAAAAGAGATATTTTCAAATGAACATTTTGCTTTTGCCAAGGGAGCAAAAATGGAAGTTATGTCTATAAGAGGGATGAAAGCAAAAAGCACAACACAAAAAATTGACAATATACTCATTAGCCCATACTTTGGTTTGCCTATATTTATTTTTTTTATGTGGGGTTTGTTTCAAATTACATTTGAGCTTGGAAGTATTCCTATGGATTGGATAGATTCTTTTTTTGTGTGGTTAGGAGATAGCGTTAGAGGTTATATAGCAAATGAAGAGTTGGCATCTCTGATCAGTGACGGCATAATTGCCGGAGTAGGTGCAGTAATAATGTTTTTGCCAAATATTGTGATACTTTTTATAGGTATTGCGCTCCTTGAAACAACCGGATATATGAGCAGGGTTGCATTTTTACTTGATGGATTTTTTCATAAGTTCGGGCTTCATGGAAAAAGCTTTATACCGCTTGTTACAGGTTTTGGATGCTCAGTGCCTGCATATATGGCAGCAAGAACATTAAAAAACGAAAAAGATAGACTAATTACACTTTTTATTATAGGATTTATGAGTTGCGGAGCAAGGCTGCCTATATATGTGCTGTTTATAGGGGCATTTTTTGAAAAAGAAAATGCCGGAAATATGTTATTTCTTATCTATATATCAGGAGCAATACTGGGACTTCTTGGAGCTAAGGTATTGAAAACATTTGTCTTTAAAGGCGATGATGAGCCGTTTGTTATGGAGATGCCAAAATACCGCTTACCGTCATTTAAACTCATATGGCACACGGTTTATTATCAAGCAAAAAGCTATATTAAAAAAGCGGGAACATTTATATTTGCTGCTTCTATGCTTATCTGGTTTGCCGGCAGTTATCCGAAGGCTGATGTTAAGTTTACAGACAGTACCTCCCAAAAACAGTATGAACTTGAAAGCAGTTATCTTGGAATTATAGGAAAAGCAACTGAGCCATTCTTTGCTCCTTTAGGGTTTGACTGGAAAATGAGTGTTGCGCTTGAAACAGGACTTGCAGCAAAAGAGGTTGTTGTTTCTACTCTTGGAGTGCTGTATAGCATTGGAGATGAGGTTGATGAAGAAAATCAAGGATTAATTGAGCAGATCAAGAAAAATATTCCATTTGCATCTGCTATATCTTTCATAGTATTTGTTATGATCTATCTGCCTTGTCTCGCGGCGTCTATGGTATTTGCCAAAGAGGCCGGCGGATGGAAATATCTCGGATATCTTTTTATATTTACTACCGGCACCGCATGGATCATGAGTTTTATTGTTTATAATGTAATAAAAATGATAGGAGTTTAAAATGACACTCGATAAACTAAAAAAAGGGCAAATCGCAACTATAGAAAAAATAGATGCGAACAGCGCGCTAAAAGATAGGCTTCTCTCTTTTGGTATTATGCAAGATGAAACAATAGAGTTAAAAGCCTACTCTTTGGCTAAAAATACATTTGAAGTTCAAGTTGGAAACACTCTTGTTGCGCTCAGAGAAGATGAGGCAAAAAAGATAAAAGTAAAACCGAATTTAAAGTAATTGGTATATATAAAATTGATATAATTGCATAATTTTATGCAAGGAGTATCTTTTGATACAGTTTCAGTTTAGATCAAGCCTAAGAGTTCTGATCGCAATATTTTTTATCTCATCATTTGGTTTTGGCGGGGAGTATCATGAGGATGGAGCTACTCTAATAACATCAACGCTCCAAAATCAAGACAAAGCAAGTTTTTTAAAAAAATTTTATGAGCAATTGTATTTTGTTCCTGTTTGGACTCAAGAGAATGATGTTTCAAATTTTACAAAACAGCTTCTAAAGCAAATTGATAGCGATAAAACACTAGAGGCAAATTCTAATATCAGGCTAAATGCTTTTAGCGTGTTGTCAAAAGTCAATACACAGTACAAAAATATGACGCTTGATCAAAAAATTGCATTTGAGTTTGAAATTGCAAATCTCTATAAAGATTACATAGACCATCTCTTAAACGGCAATATAAACTGGAGTGCATTTAAAGGTATGCTTATAAATCCTAGAGATGAAAATGAGATCAATGGCGGATGGGTAACTTATCCAAGCAAATTCAATCTTTACAATATAATGCAAGATGCTCTTATAAACGGAAGTTTAGAGGATACTCTTAGTAGAGCCACTCCAAAAGGGTTTAATTATGAAGCAATGAATAGAGAGCTTATAAAGTATCTCAAGATCAAGCAAAAAGGCGGCTGGAAGATCATATCTGCAAAAGGTGTGATAAAGCCGGGGCAGAGAAGTAAGTTTATACCACTCATAAGAGAAAGGCTTGCTGCAACGGGCGAGCTTGGAGGTTGTAGCGCCAATGGATCTAACCTATATGACTCTTGTCTGAAAAAAGCAATTATAAAATTCCAAAAAAACAACGGTATAAATACAAGCGGCATTATTGAAGGTAGAACATTCAAAGCACTTGGTGAAAGCGTAGATAAGAGAATTGCAAAGATCAGATTAAATATGGATAGAATAAAATGGCTGAACCACAGATTTGAGCCTAGAAGTATAATGATAAATATTCCTGATTTTAAATTGACATTTATAGAAAACGGCAAAGTTAGAAAAGAGATGAAAGTAATAATCGGATCCAAAAATCATAGAACGCCGGTATTTAGCAATAGAGTTTCTAATATAGTTTTAAATCCTTACTGGAATGTGCCTCAAAGTATCATTCAAAAAGAGATGATCCCAAAATTGCTTAGAAATCCAGACGCTATGAGCAGCGAAGGCATCGAAGTAACAAAAGGCTGGGATAGAGGTGCGGCAAAAATAAATCCGGCAAGTATAAATTGGAGACAATATCAAAACAGCGCGTCCGTTCCATTTAGATTTGCCCAACCGCCCGGATATAGAAATCCTCTTGGTAAAATAAAGTTTTTATTTCCAAATAATTTTTCCGTTTATATGCACGATACTCCTACAAAAGATCTATTTAACAAAGAGATAAGAGCGTTTAGCCATGGATGCATTAGATTAGCTGAGCCTATGGAGCTTCTTAAAATATTTTCATCTTTTGATAGCGCTGTAAACTTGGCATATGCGAACAAAGTTCTAAAAGGGAACAAAGAAACCGTTTTGGTTTTAAAAAATAGTATCCCTGTGGACATTGTTTATCTCACATCTTGGATGGATCAAAACGGAGAACTCCAGTTTAGGGAAGATGTGTATGGCTATGATGCCATGCAGAGTAAAAAATAATAGGGATCACCGCTCTATTATCGTTACTACATCTTCTAGATCAAGTCTTAGTTTCGGAGTTTGAGGATTTGCCCTATACCCCAACGCTAAAAGCAATGCAGCGCTTTCTTGCGCATTGTCAATTCCAAGTTTTTTTTCAACGCTCTCTTTTTCAAATCCTTCGATGGGGCAGCTATCAATGCCGATAAGTGCTGAGTAGTTCATAATGTTTGACGCTGTTATATAGCACTGTTTTTCACTCCAGCATTTTATGGATTTTAGATTGTGTATATAGTTTTCATATTTTTCTATGTAGATTTTTGTTAAATTCTCATCAAGTCCTCTGCGTTCAAACATTTTAGTATAGTACACGCTTGACGAGACCTCTTTGTATTTTGCGATCAAGACAAGAAGCGCATCACAGCTATCAATTTGATTTTGATCCCAACATAACGGTTTCAACTCTTTTTTTAACTCTTGGTTTTTTATAACAACAATTCTGCAATGTTCCATGCCAAATGACGATGGAGCAAGTCTTGCAGACTCTAGTATAAAGTTCAAATCAATATCAGATATTTTTTTTGCTTTGTCAAACAATTTGCAGGCATGTCTAAAATTCAAAGCCTCAATTAATAAATTTTTATCCATAGATCATGTCTCCTTTTTTATCTTTTTTGTATTTAAAAAATATTTTTTATAGGTTTAAACTTTAATTGAGCCTTTTTTGATAAAATCGCTTAAAATGATAAAAAGGATTTTAAAGTGTCAAAAGAGCTAAATTCATATTTTGAGATGCTGGTTCATATTCCTATGTGTACACACGCTGAACCAAAAAATATATTGATTATTTCAAATCATAGCGAAAGTTTTGTAAAAGAACTAAAAAAATATAAAGAATTAAATATATCTACATGTTTTTTGGCAGATGCGGTAAATAAACTGACAGATATGAGTGAGGGGAGCTTGGATCTGCTTATAGTTGATGATGAAAATCTTTTAATGGATAAGATATTTTGCGCTCTTGCCAAAAGAGCTCTTGGAGCAAAAGGCGTTATGTCGGCCAAAGCCAGCTCTCTTTCTCAAAATGTTGCAAATGCTAAAGCGGAGCTTGGTAATTTGGGAGAAAATTTTAGGATATTGATGCCGTATAGTTTTGCAACGGATGACGATAAAATCTTATTCGCGTACTTGGCTAGCGGATATTATCATCCAACAGCAGATATAAATCTGCAAAGAGCTGATCTAACGGAAGGTTTTGAGTATTATAATTCTGACATTGCCGTGTCAGCTTTTAGCATGCCAAACTCTATAAGAAAAAAATATTTAGGGCTTATAAAATCGTAATGAAATTAAAGTATGCCATAGCTCTTACCGGAGGCATTGCAGTAGGCAAAAGTTCTGCCATGAGTTTTATGTCAATGTATGGATTTAGATCCATTGATGCAGACAAGATAGCCCATGCTACGCTCGATGAGCAAAAAGATAAAATAGCATCAATGTTCGGTAAAAGCCTAATAATGGGCAGCGCTGTCAACAGAGTAGAGCTTGGCAAGATAGTTTTTGCCGACAAGGACAAAAGAAAAGAACTTGAATCTCTGCTTCATCCGCTTATTTACGATAAAATTATGCATTTAGCTGCGCTTGAAGAGCAAAGAGAGTTTCCGTACTTTATAGATATTCCGCTTTTTTTCGAAAACAAAAGATATGATATAGAAAAATCGCTTGTTATTTATGCACCAAAAGATTTACAGATCCAAAGACTTATAAAAAGAAATGGCTTATCAAGCGAAGATGCCGTTTTGAGAATCAACTCTCAGCTAGACATTGAGCAAAAAAAAGAGTTAGCCACATATATTATCGACAATACAAAAGATATAAGACATTTACAAAACGAATGCGAGAAAGTTCGTGGTATAATTTTGGAAGATTTTAAACAAGGCAAAAAATGACTGTTACAAAATATAATGCAAGCGGTAATGACTTTGTCATATTTCATTCTCACAAAAAAGAAGACAGAAGCGATCTGGCCAAACAGCTTTGCGATAGACATAGCGGAGTAGGCGCTGATGGTATGGTAGTTCTCGTTCCTCACGATGAATATGATTTTGAATGGGAGTTTTACAACAGTGATGGAAGCAGTGCCTCTATGTGCGGAAATGCATCAAGAGCGGTTGCCCATTATGCGTGCGAAAAAGGTATTTCGGTTGACGGTAAGGCTCTCTTTTTGACAGGCGCAGGAGTGATAAGCGCTCAGGTAAACGGCGATTATGTAGTTACTGATATGGTGCCGCCAAAAATTTTAAACAGCAATATCGAAGAGTATGATAGAACATGGTGGTTAATTGATACGGGCGTTCCTCATCTTGTTACTTTTGTTGAAGATATCTCTGAGTTTGATATTGAAGCTGCAAGAATTCTTAGATACGAATACAATGCCAATGTCAATATAGCACTTGTTGATATATATGACAACACTTTACAAGTTAGAACATACGAACGGGGAGTTGAAAATGAAACACTCTCATGCGGGACCGGAATGGTCGCATGTTTTGTTAGAGCAAATAGCGAAAAATTGGTTGACGACAATGTAAAGGTTTACCCAAAAAGCAAAGAAGAGATTTATATAAGCTTAGATAACGGCATATATAAATTTGGCGGCCGCATAAGCAAGGTTTTTGAAGCGGAAATTTTTATATAAAGAGTATAAATGAAAAAAATAATCTTAATGGTATTTCTTGGATTTTCATTTTTGAATGCTATGAGTATTAATGACGGCATGGCATATTACAACAAAGGTGATTATAAAAAAGCTTTTGAGATATTTTATATTTTGGCAAAAAAATCAAATGACAAACATGCCCAGTATAACACGGCTCTAATGTTCTTAAAAGGACAGGGGGTCAATAAAAGCGAAAAAGATGCATTGTATTGGTATATGAAAGCTGCAAACCAAAATCATGCTCCCTCGCAATATGCTCTTGGATACTTATATCAAAAAGAGGCAAGAGCAACTCCTGATCTTATAAAACAAGCGCGGTATTGGTATGAAAAAGCTATGAAAAACAACTTCAAGGAAGCGTATACCAATATGGCGTATCTCCACTATAGCGGATATGGCAAGATAATTCCAAAAGATACAAATAAAGCTTTGGCGCTTTTTGGCAAAGCGGCAGCACTTGGGGATAGCAATGCGCAGTTGAATCTAGGGATAATTTACGGCTGGAGTGATGATGTTTTGAAAAATAAACTAAAATCATACAGTTATCTAAAACAGGCTTTAGAAAACGGCAATGGAGAGGCCGGCAGTTATCTTGATATTCTTTGCAAAGAGAGCAGCTGGATCTGCCGATAGGTAAGTTATAGCCGCTTTACTCGAATTTATGTTTTATTTTTCGTCTTATCAAAATTAGTATAGGCATTATGCGAACGGTTATGTATCCTACTATAAAACCAAATACAATTTCAACCATAAACACTACCAAAAAACCCACACTCTTTAGATGGTGTTCTATAAAATGCTCTATATCGTGAAGTGCGCCTGTTTGGTGAGCCACAATACCTCCGCCAACTGCAAGCATGGCAACCGTTCCTATAACGGATATCGATTTGATTATAGGCAAAACGGCAGCCACTAGCGCATTGCCTGCTTTTTTTGCCATTATATTTGTTTTTGCTTGCAAATAAAATCCAATGTCATCAAGTTTAATGATAATAGCAACAATTCCGTACACCCCGATTGTGGCAATAACCGCAACTGTAAAAAGAGTTACTATTTTTATACTAAAGTCTGCTTTACTAAGCAATGAAAGAGCTAAGATCATTATCTCTAAAGAGAGTATAAAATCTGTTTTTATGGCGCTTTTTATCTTTAACTCTTCAAACTTTTCCGTATTTAGTTCCTCAATAGTTTCATCTGCGCCGTGCTCTTCGCCGTGATTAAAGAACTTATCTAAAACATTCTCAACGCCCTCATATGCAAGATAAAGTCCACCTATGATGAGTATTGGCATTATCAGCCAAGGTAAAATTGCATTGATGATAATGATCAAAGGTACGATAATAAGTTTGTTTATAAAACTCCCCTTGGCTATTTTAGCCACAATAGGCAATTCTCTAGCAGCCGCTTTTTGTTTTGCTTTTGCAGATACTTGCTCTCTTAGTTTTTCCAGTTCTTTTTCTATTTTCTTTTTGTCTTTTGCATCCAAATGCGCTATATTTGATTTTAATTCATTTATGGAGTGAGCTTTTTGTATCTCTTGATGGAGCATACTTGAAGTTGTTTCATTTGTCATGTTTGCAATAGCTGCGAGGTCATCGATAACAACTCCGGATGATTTTGCACTCGCTATTTTTGTGTAAGTTGCTATATCGTCTAACATTACAGATGTGCTATCGATCGAGCTTGCAACACTTTTGGTTGCCCCAACCATTGTTTGGCCTGCCAATGAGCTTATGTCATCAGCAAGCGCTGCAAGGTAACCTAACATTCCGGCCATTTATACTCCTTATATATAATAGTAATTTTATCAAAAATAATAGTTACTTAGGTAATTAAATTTTTTTGGTTTGTATTTAAATATTTCATCTGCAAATTTTAAGGCTTTTTTTATAAGTTTTTTTGCTCTTTGGCGGCATAAGTTATCATTTGAGTTGAATTTGCAATATTTGTATTTTTATGCAGAAAATCTTCGAAAAGCTCGATATCGTTGCATTTGCCCAAAAGCGATGCGAGTTTTCCCAGTGCTTTAATTTTTTTATTTGAATATTTGACATGATCTTTTAAGAATATTGCTTGATACATATGATATTTGGCATATTTACGAAAAGTATGGATATCTTCTATATTGTGAGATTTAAGCGAAAGATGCAAGCTTTTGTATGCTTTTTTATATGTTTCTTTAAAACCTTTTTTCCACTTTTTTGTTTTACTATATGATCGTCTAAAAATACCAAGCTCGTCTATAGCTTTTTGGATAGAACTTTTAGCCAATAGCAATTTTTCGTCGATACCCACATCCGCATTATTCTTTTTGTTTTTTTGTATGGCTGCTTGCAGCTCGGCAAAGTCGTCTATATGCAGTCTATTTCTCTTTATTAGCATTAGAAAAGTATCATGCATGACTTTCATTTCGCGTTCAATGGATAAATTTTTGGAGAGTTCTTTGTAAAATCGTTTTTGTATTTTGACGGATTCTTTGTTTTGAAGTGAAGGCTTGATGAGATATAGCAAAGATCTTAATTTCTTTGACATTACTCTAATGGCATGCGTTTTTTTATCTGTTGAAGTAGTACGATCTTCTATCTTTCTTAATCCCAGTAACAGTATATTTTGCATCTCATGTAAGGGATCAAATATCGTCGGTTTCATGCGTAAACTTCATTTGAAAATATAGTTAAATAATACCATAATTTTGTCAACACCGGTAATGAGTATTTTTCAAAAAAATTTTGCTATCATTATTTATAGTAATAAGGAGGTGCGGTATTTGAGAAGTGATATTGTTTTAGCAAAAACTTTTACGCCGTCGTATGATGCAGTAGAGGATAGGATAAGGCTAGTTATCAACTATGAGGATTATAGCAGCAGGCTTGATCTGTGGATAACTAGAAGTTTTTTGATAAAACTGCTGCCGGTGATGGATGAGTATATCAGCAAACACGATAAGACTATACAGGCGGATATAAATGAAAATAAAACGGCTGATAAGATAGAAACAGACAAAACCGAGATGCAAAATATCAGCTCAACGACAGATAAAAGCACTTTTGAAGTAACCAAAAAAGATGCGTTGCTTTTGACAACCGTTGACATTTCGTACAAAGCCGCATCAAACCAGTTTGAGCTGATTTTTAAAACAGATTCTGTTATTGCCAAAACGACTACAAACGGCACTCATGCGAGGATAATCTTTAAAACAATATTTGATGCGGCACCGAAAGTCGGGTGGGGCATTTCGCCAGCTTTGTTTGAGTAGGATTATATATGGTATATTATTCCTGCGGAAATAGGAATCTATTGTTTTGTTAAGAAAGCAGAGACTTTAAATATCTATGGTATCCCCAGGAGGAATCGAACCTCCAGCTAGACCTTAGGAGGGTCGTGCTTTATCCGATTAAGCGATGGGGACAGCTTGCTAAGCAGAAGCAGTATTATAGCAGAATTTTGCTCAAAATATAGGGCTTTAGTTGGATTTGGTTTAGATTGTATTGGACTGTATCGGATTGTATAAAAACTGCATAATGGCGGACAGAGGGGGATTCGAACCCCCGGTACTCTCGTACGGCCGCGTTCCAGGCGACTAGATTAAACCACTCTCCCATCTGTCCACATATTATATAATAACTCAAAAGCATTTGAGATTGACATTGTATCTTAATCTATTTTAAGAAAAATTGAGTTATACTTCCATCTGCCTCTCTTTAGACCTATGCAACGGCTACTCAAGGCACCGAGTCAGGATGGGAACATAGCAGCTCACCTTGTTTGGTTGTGTGCCGTAGGTATCTGGGGAGAGGTTTTTAAACCTCAAAATCCACTAAACTCCATTCATAGAACGGCATCGCCTCAAATCTAATCCCATCAATTATATATTCATAACTATTTGCAACCGTAATTATCTTTGCATCTTTAATTTCTGCAAGTTTGAGCTTGGATATGTTCTTTTGGCACTTTGCCCATACTGCCTCTTCGCTGTCAAATGGCGCTAAAATAGTCAAAACTCCATCAGTATAAAGATATCCTAGATTGTAAAAAGAGCATATCTCCTCATCTCTTTTTAAAAGTTCAAGCACTACAGCCTGCTCAAAAAGCATTATGAATGTTAGATTTCGATTGAGATATTTTGTAACGGCATTGTCATAAAAAATGAGCTTTTTAGAAGCGCTTGGCTGATAATCTTCGATCAGGTGAATAACTCCTTCGGCTTGTAACTGCTGCATAGTTCTATAAAGCCAGTCTTTCGAGATCTTGAAATACTCTTTGCATCTTGTATAGATCTGATTGATGCTTATCTGCTTCGTTGCAAACAAAGCAAGAAACCCCAGCAGTCTTATCTCTGCGGTGCTGAATTTGCTTTTTAAAAACTCTTTTGTATCAAAAGGCGCAGCTCTATGCAATGTGGCAAATTGCGGTAATGAACCAATTTTTAGATAGTGAGAGAAGCCGGTAGATGAATGTGCGGAATTTTCAAATGCCAAAAACTCTTCAAAGTCAAGAGGAGTAAGTTTGATCTGCATATAGTTATCATCGTCTATAGGCTCTCTGGATATTATTATCAACTGTTTAACTTTCGGTAAAGATATATTTGTGTCATTATAATGATCAAGAATGAGAGTTTCTATTGTCTGTTTGTTTATAAAGTTTTGCAGGTTTACTATGGGAGCAAAAAGTATATTAGGATCATCCAGATCTATATAAAGTATATTTTTTTTATTCAAGTTTGCTAGATAATCAAGTGCCAATGCGCTTTTTCCAACCCCCCTAGCACCAAAAAGATTTATACGAGAATGATCATCAAGAGTGCATTTTCTAGGCACAAAATTCTCATTATGTGGTAGATTTTGGTAAAAATATTCTAATATTTCCATATTTTTATCCTTTCTAAAAGGAAACTATTTTTAAAATTATACAAAATTATGCTTGTAAAGTCTTGAGATTATTAAAAGTTTTTAGTATAATACTTGTTCCAAAATTTATGTTGGCAACCCCAACGAGTTCTTTAGAAAGGTAAAATATGGAAAGAATAAGACTTAAGCTTAAAGCTTATGATCACCGTGTTTTGGATAGATCAGTAGCATCTATCATAGACGCTGTAAAACGCACAGGCGCAGAGATAAGAGGGCCAATTCCAATGCCTACAAATATCAAACGCTATACAGTTTTGAAATCACCGCATGTTAACAAAGACAGCCGTGAGCAATTTGAGATCAGAATTCACACTAGAATGATCGATATCATTTCTGCTACAGGAGATACTATAGATTCACTTATGAAACTAGATCTTGCTCCTGAAATAGAAGTAGAAATAAGATCAATGGATAAGTAAGGAGCAGGTAATGGAATTTATCGTAGAAAAAATCGGTATGAGTAGAACTATCGCTGCACAAAGTTTTCCTGTTACTTTACTTAAAGTGATCGAAACAAAAGTGTGCGAAGTAAGAGAAGACGGTAAAGCGTTGGTTGCTTATAACAGCTCAAAAAAGTTAAATAAAAGCATAGAGGGGCAACAAGCTAAATACGGCATCACTAAAGAGTTCAATAAGTTTATGACTATTGAAGTTGGCAGTGGCGTTCAAGCCGGAGATTTGGATTGTAGCGCTTTAGGAGAGGCAAGTGTTGTTAAAACTTCTTTTGCTTCAAAAGGTAGAGGTTTTAGCGGTGTTATCAAGAGACATGGTTTTTCCGGCGGTCCGGGAGCACATGGTTCCAGATTTCATAGAGCCCCTGGTTCTATCGGTAACTGCGAATGGCCGGGACGCGTTAAGCCTGGTCAAAAAATGCCTGGACAAAAGGGTAATAAAAAAGTAACCGTAAAAAATGATGTTGTTTCCTTTGACAGCGAAAACGGTATTTTAGTTTTAAAAGGTTCGATCCCCGGTCATAACGGCGCTAGAGGATTAGTAAGGATTGTTAAATGAGTAATACAGTAATCACAAGCGATGCGCTTCCAAAAAGTTTTTTAGAAGCACATCCACATAATTTATATCTTTATTGCAAGTCTTATGCTGCATCTATGAGATCAAATACGGCTAAAGCAAAAACAAGAGGAGAAGTAAGCGGTGGCGGTAAAAAACCATTCGCGCAAAAAGGCGGCGGTAGAGCTAGACAAGGTTCGATCACAGCTCCACACTATACAGGCGGTGGCGTAGCATTTGGTCCAACTAACAATAGAAATTACAACCAAAAAGTTAATAAAAAACAAAAAAAATTGGCTCTTTATCATGCTATCGCTGAAAAAGCTGCAAACGGTAAATTGTTTGTAACAGATTCAATAGTGGTTGAATCCGGTAAAACAAAAGATGCAATTGCACTTATAAGCGCGTTTGGGCAAAGAGATGTGTTGGTTATCAAAGAGATGATTGATGATAAAACATTCTTAGCGTTTAGAAATATTAACAATGCTTATTTGATCGAAGGCAATGAGTTAAATGCATATCTTGCAGCTGCTTATAGCGCTATTTTGATGGAAAAAGCAGTATTTGAAAAATTGACAAAAGAGAGTTAAGATGGCAGATATTACAGATATAAAAACAATCATCTACACTGAAAAGTCACTTGGTCTTCAAGAGGCTGGTGTAATCGTAGTCCAAACTTCTCCAAAGATGACAAAAAACGGTCTTAAAGAAGTATTTAGAGAATTTTTTGGTATCAGTCCACTTAAGATCAATTCAATGAGAGTAAATGGCAAGGTCAAAAAGTTTAAAGGTATCCAAGGTAAAAGAAATGACACTAAGAAATTCTATGTTAAATTGCCTGAAGATGCAAAAATAGAAAGCTTAGCGGTATAAGGAGTAGAGAATGGCAATAAAAACATATAAACCATATACGCCTAGCCGAAGATATATGTCAAATCTTGACAACAGCGATATCACGGCGAAAGCAAGTGTTAGAAGTTTGCTTGTAAAACTTCCTGCAACGGCCGGTAGAAACAATAACGGTAGAATCACTTCAAGACATAAAGAAGCAGGCGCTAAAAAACTATATCGTATCATCGATTTCAAAAGAAATAAATTTGAAATAGAAGGAACAGTTGCTACTGTTGAGTATGATCCGAATAGAAACTGCAGAATTTGTCTTGTTAAATATGTTGACGGAGATAGAAGATATATCCTTCAACCAAAAGGGCTAAATGTAGGCGATAAAATAATCTCTTCTAAAGAAGTTGTTGATATTAAAGTCGGTAATGCTATGAAACTAAGTAATATACCTGTCGGTACACTGGTTCATAATATAGAACTTAGTCCGGGACATGGCGGTCAAATGGTAAGAAGTGCCGGCGGATATGCTCAAATCATGGGTAGAGACGGCAAATATGTATCTCTTAGACTTCCATCAGGCGAAATGAGATATGTACTAGGCGAATGTTTAGCTACCGTAGGCGCTGTTGGTAATGAGGATTTTGCTAACATCGTAATCGGCAAAGCAGGTAAAAACAGATACCTTGGTGTAAGACCTCAAACTAGAGGAAGTGCCATGAACCCTGTGGATCACCCGCATGGTGGTGGTGAAGGTAAAACAGGATCAAGCGGACATCCGGTTTCACCTTGGGGTACACCTACTAAAGGTTATAAAACTCGCAAGAAAAAAGCTAGCGATAAATTAATTATCTCTAGAAGAAAAAAATAAGGGGTTAGGATATGGCAAGATCAACTAAAAAAGGTCCATTTATCGATGAACATCTTAAAAAGAAAGTTCTAAAAGCTAAAGAAGAGGGTTCAAATAAACCTATAAAAACTTGGTCAAGAAGATCTGTGATTTTCCCTGAGTTTATTGGACTAACTATTAATGTTCATAACGGAAGACAATTCATACCTGTATTTGTAACTGAAAATCATGTTGGTTACAAACTTGGTGAGTTTGCGCCGACAAGAACATTCAAAGGCCATAAAGGCACTGTTCAGAAGAAGGTAGGTCAATCATGAGTAGAGCATTAATAAAACATGTAAGAGTTTCGCCTACAAAAGCAAGACTTATTGCGCAAGAAGTACAAGGCATGAATGCTGAGCTTGCAATCGCAAGTTTAGAATTTATGGCAAATAAAGCAGCAGGCATCATATCTAAAGCTATCGCTTCAGCTGTAGCAAATGGTGACTTTGAGCCTCAAGAGGTAGAAATTACAAGCTGTAGAGTCGACAGAGCATCTTATATCAAAAGATGGACTCCAAGAGCAAGAGGAACTGCAACAAGAATCCTTAAGCCAACTTCTCACATACTTATTGAAGTTGCTCCAGCTAAAAAAGAAAAAGCTGCTCCTAAAAAAGCTGCTCCAAAAGCAAAAAAAGCTGATGAAGCAACAAAATCAGACGAGAAGGATGCATAATGGGACAAAAAGTTAATCCTATTGGTCTTAGACTTGGAATAAA
>DYLZ01000010.1:0-11574 GCA_020721775.1 Sulfurovum sp. | reverse complement strand
AAGGATGCATAATGGGACAAAAAGTTAATCCTATTGGTCTTAGACTTGGAATAAACAGAAACTGGGAATCAAGATGGTTTCCTGCAAAAGATAGAGCTGTAAACTTTATAGCTGAAGATTATAAGATCAGAAAATATCTTAAAAAAGAGCTTTTTTTTGCCGGTATCAGCAATATTATAATTGAAAGAACTATTAAAAAAGTAAGAATCACTCTTGTTACTGCAAGACCGGGTATCATCATCGGTAAAAAAGGTGAAGACATAGAAAAACTAAAGAACAAAGTTGCTGCTATGGTAGGCAAAGATGTTGTTCTTAATATAAAAGAAGAGAAGCGTCCACAGGCATCAGCTCAACTAGCAAGTGAGAGCATTGCTACTCAACTTGAAAGAAGGGTTGCCTTTAGAAGAGCTATGAAAAAAGTTATTCAAGGCGCTTTAAAATCAGGCGCTAAAGGTATCAAAATTTCTGTTTCAGGAAGACTTGGCGGAGCAGAGATAGCTAGAACAGAATGGTATCTGGAAGGAAGAGTTCCACTTCATACGCTTAGAGCTAAGGTCGATTACGGTTTTGCTGAAGCCCACACAACTTATGGGATCATAGGTATCAAAGTATGGATATTTAAAGGTGAAGTGCTTCAAAAAGGTATCCATTCTGAAGTAAAAGAAGAACAAAAAGATAGCAGAAGATCTGCTAGAAAAAGAGGTGATAAAAATGCTACTGCCCAAAAGAAGTAAATACAGAAAAGTAATGAAGGGCCGTAACCGCGGTATGGCTCAAAACGGCAACAGAATCGAATTCGGTGAATTTGCTATCAAAGCTACTGAAGCCGGAAGAATTGATTCTAGACAAATAGAAGCAGCCCGTATCTCTATGACAAGAAAAGTTGCGAGACAAGGTAAAAGCTGGATTAGAGTATTCCCTGCAAAACCAATTACTGCAAAACCACTTGAAACAAGAATGGGTAAAGGTAAAGGCGGCGTTGATAAATGGGTTATGAATATCGAGCCGGGCAGAATTATATTTGAGATGGCGGGAGTAAGTGAAGAGTTGGCAAGAGAAGCTTTGACTTTGGCTTGTCACAAACTTCCATTTAAGACTAAGATTATCTCTTTGAAGGATAGCAATGAAGTATATTGATTTAGAAGCTAAAAATGAAACAGAACTTTTAGAAATGCTAAAAGCTAAAAAATTAGAGTTATTCACACTAAATGCAAAGTTGAAAACTATGCAGTTAACAAATACAAGTGAATTAAGAAATGTGAAAAAAGATATTGCAAGAATCCAAACAGCCCTAAGCGCTGTGAGATCAAAATAAAGGACTGGATATGCCAAAAAGAGAAATCACAGGAACAGTCATTAAAAGAGCCGGAGACAAATCAGCAACTATTTTGGTAGAAAGAAAAGTATTGCATCCCAGATACCATAAAACAGTTAAAAGATTTAAAAAATATATTATACACGATGAAGCAAACACACTGAATGTTGGCGATGTTGTGAGCGCTATCGAGTGCAGACCGCTCTCAAAGAGAAAAAGCTTTAGACTGCTCAATATAGTAAAAAGAGGAGAAGTCTAATGATTCAAAGTTTTACAAGATTAACAGTAGCAGACAATAGCGGCGCTAAAGAGATTATGTGTATTAAGGTACTTGGCGGTTCTAAAAGAAGATATGCAACAGTTGGAGATGTTATCATCGCTTCAGTTAAAAAAGCTTTACCAAATGGAAAAGTTAAAAAAGGTAAAGTTGTAAAAGCTGTTGTTGTTAGAACTAAAAAAGAGGTTCAAAGAGAAAACGGCGCGCTTATTAGATTTGACGATAATGCAGCAGTTATTATTGATGATAAAAAAGAGCCGATAGGTACTCGTATTTTTGGACCGGTAAGTCGTGAAATCAGACATGCCGGATTTATGAAAATAGTTTCACTTGCACCGGAGGTATGGTAATGAAAAAGTTTAAAATAAAAAAAGGCGACAATGTAACTATTATCGCCGGTGACGATAAAGGCAAAACAGGTGTAGTTCTTCAAGTTCTAAGAAAAAAAGATGCCGTTATTGTATCAGGATGTAAAATAGCTAAAAAGGCTGTCAAGCCAACTAAAGAGAATAAAAACGGTGGATTTGTAAACAAAGAAATGCCGATTCATATCTCTAATGTAAAAAAAGTAGAGGAATAATCCAATGAGTAGAATGAAGCAAAAGTACAATGACATCGTTCCCGTGCTAAAAGAAGCTTGTGGTATAGAAAATGTGATGCAGATACCAAGGCTTGAAAAAATCGTTATTAGCGTAGGAGCAGGTGAAGAGGGTAAGGATGCAAAACTTATCCAAAATATGGCCGATACAATTTCACTAATTGCCGGCCAAAAAGCAGTAATTACAAATGCAAAAAAATCAGTTGCCGGTTTTAAAGCCAGAAAAGGCGCTCCAAGTGGTATCAAAGTAACTTTGAGAGGCGATAATATGTATAATTTTTTAGACAAACTTATCTCTATCGCTCTTCCAAGAGTTAAAGATTTTAGAGGTGTTCCAAGAAGAGGTTTTGACGGTAGAGGAAACTATAACTTTGGTTTACAAGAGCAGCTAATGTTCCCGGAAGTTGTATATGACAATATCATTAAAACTCACGGTATGAATATTACTATCATTACTAGCACTGAAGATGACAAGCAAGCTTTTGTTCTTTTAGAGAAGCTTGGTATGCCATTTGCTAAAGGGAGAAATTAATGGCTAAAAAATCAATGATCAATAAGCAACAAAGAAAAGCTAAATTTAGCACAAGAGCTTATACAAGATGTTCAATTTGCGGAAGACCTCACTCAGTATATCAAGATTTTGGTATTTGTCGTGTGTGTTTAAGAAAAATGGCCAATGAAGGCCTCATCCCCGGCATGCGTAAAGCAAGCTGGTAATCAAGGAGTAAAAGATGATGACAGATATAATTGCAGACTCTCTTACTCGAATAAGAAATGCTGCGCAAAGAAGATTGGATGTAACTACATTATTACATGCTAACTCTGTTGAAGCAATTGTTTCTATTCTTGTAAACAAGGGCTACCTTGAGAGTTATACTGTAAATGAAGACGGTAATAAAAAAACTATTTCAGTGGTTATAAAATATGATGAGAACGGCAGAAGCATGATCAATGAGATCAAAAGAATTTCTAGCCCGGGTCGTCGTATACATAAAGGCAAAGACGAGATCAAATCATTTAAAAATGGTTACGGTACGCTAGTAGTTTCAACTAGCAAGGGTGTACTGCCAAACGATGAAGCTTATAAGCTTGGTGTTGGCGGTGAAGTTATGTGTAGTGTATGGTAAGGAGATAGTATGTCAAGAGTTGGAAAAAAACCGGTAGAAATCGCAAATGGCATAGATGTTTCACTTAACGGCACTGAAATAGTAGTTAAAAAAGGCAACCTAGAAAAAAGACTTGAAACTTATGGCCGTGTAGGTGTTAAGATCGAAGATGGCAAAGTTAAATTTGCAAAAATCGGCGAAGATAGACAAAGCGCTGCTTATTGGGGTACTTATAGAGCATTGTTCAACAATATAATGGTAGGTCTTGATAAAGGCTTTACAAAAAGTTTGGAAATAAACGGTGTTGGTTACAGGGCAAATATCCAAGGTAATACACTAGTTATGCAACTAGGTTTTTCTCATGATATCAACTTTGAAATACCTGCAGGTGTTGAAATTAAAGTGGATAAAAATATAATTACTGTCAATGGTACTGACAAACAACAAGTTGGTCAGATAGCAGCTAAGATCAGAGAATTTAGACCGCCTGAGCCTTATAAAGGTAAAGGTATTAAATATACTGATGAAGTTATTATTAGAAAAGCCGGTAAATCAGCCGGTAAGAAAAAGTAAGGAGTGAGTAGATGTTAAAAAGTATTCAAAAGAGAAAAAATAGACTACGAGCTCAAAGAAAAGCTAGAGTTAGAGGTAAAATTTCAGGTTGTGAAACTATGCCGAGATTGACAGTTTTCAAATCAAACAGATATTTTTATGCGCAAGCTATCAACGATATTGCCGGACATACATTGGCTGCAGTTGATGGTAGAAAAATGGGCTTAAAAGCAAATAAAGAAGATGTTAAGCAAATTGCACAAGCTATGGCTGCCGCACTAAAAAATCTAAACATTGAAGCTGTAAAATTTGACAGAAACGGTTATCTCTATCATGGCGTAATTGCATCTTTTGCTGATGCTCTTAGAGAATCTGGTATAAAGTTGTAAGGATAAGAAATGGAAGCAATAAACAGAGAAAATTTCGAAGAATCAATAGTTAATATTGGTCGTGTAACAAAAGTTGTTAAGGGCGGTAGAAGATTTAGATTTACCGCTCTTGTTGTTGTTGGTGACAAAAACGGTACCGTAGGGTATGGTTTTGGTAAAGCCAAAGAGGTTCCGGATGCAATTAAAAAAGCAGTAGATGATGCGTTTAAAAACTTGGTTAAGATCAATATTAAAGGTTCAACAATAGCTCATGATATAGAACATAAATTTAATTCAAGTCGCATATTGCTTAGACCTGCTAGTGAAGGTACAGGAGTAATTGCAGGTGGTGCAGCGCGTCCTGTGATCGAGCTTGCCGGAATTAAAGATATCCTTACTAAATCAATTGGTTCTAACAATCCAAATAACCTTGTAAGAGCAACAATACAAGCTCTTTCAAGAATTAAAGCATAAGGAGAAGATATGTCTTTGCATAATTTACAACCAGCCGTTGGTTCTGTTAGAGAAACAAAAAGACTTGGTCGCGGACAAGGTTCAGGGCAAGGTAAAACATCCGGTAAAGGACACAAAGGTCAAAAAGCTAGAAAAGGCTACAATGAAAAAAGAGGCTTTGAGGGTGGTCAGCAACCACTTTACAAAAGACTTCCTAAAGTTGGATTTACTTCTAAAATAGAAAAACCGTATGTTATCAATGTAGAAAAAGCTCCTGCAGTAGCAGAGCTTGCCGAGATCACATTGGAAAGCATTAGAAGTGTTTATAAACTACAAAAAAGCATAACAAAAGTTAAACTAATAGGTAACAGCGCAAAAACTCTAGCTTCAAAAATAAAAGATGAAGCAGTAACTACAACCGGAAAATAATATGTCAAATCCTTTAGTACATAAAATTATGATTACTTTAGGATTTTTGTTGGTATACAGAGTGTTGGCATATATTCCGACACCTGGTGTTGATTTTGAAGTGATAAAACACTTTTTTGACACAAATACCAATAATGCCTTGGGTTTAGCTAATATGTTCAGCGGCAATGCAATAAGTCGTCTTAGTATAATCTCGCTCGGCGTAATGCCTTATATCACAGCTTCTATTGTAATGGAACTTCTTGCAGCAACATTTCCTGCTCTCGCTCAAATGAAAAAAGAACGCGACGGTATGCAAAAATATATGCAAATAATCAGATATTTTACTATATTTATAACAGTTGTTCAAGCAATAGGCGTTTCTATGGGTCTTCAAAATATGACAGGCAAGGGCGGACAAAGTGCTATCATAATTGATCCTATAATATTTACAGTGATCGCAGTGTTTTCTATGCTAACCGGAACAATGCTTCTTATGTGGATAGGTGAGCAGATAACACAAAAAGGAATAGGAAACGGTATTTCTTTGATCATTTTTTCAGGTATTGTATCCGGCATCCCATCTGCTATTTCGCATACGGTAACATCTGTTAATACAGGAGAGATGAATCCGCTTTCTGTCATAGCTATTTTGGCGATAATGGTAATAACAATACTTGCTATCATATATGTTGAGTTAGGGGAGAGAAGAGTACCTATATCATACTCTAGAAAAACTATCGTTCAAAATCAGCATAGAAGGGTTATGAACTATATCCCGATCAAGGTAAATTTATCAGGAGTAATTCCTCCGATCTTTGCAAGCGCTGTTATGATGTTTCCTTTGACAATGTTGCAATCAAGTAAAAATGAATGGGCTTTAAAAATAGCCGATCTGCTTGCTCCAGGCGGAATTATTTTCAATGTGGCTACATTTTTGATGATCATATTTTTTGCATTTTTTTATGCTTCTATAGCTTTTAACTCAAAAGATATATCTGATAATCTAAAAAGACAAGGCGGTTTCATACCGGGTATTAGACCCGGAGAGCACACTAAGGACTTTTTAAATGAAGTCGCAAGCAGACTAACCGGATTCGGATCTTTTTATCTTGCGGTTATCTCTACAGTGCCATTTATATTTGTAAACGGGCTTGGAGCAAGCTTCTATTTTGGCGGAACGGCAATTCTTATCGTTGTTCAAGTTGCTATGGATATGATGAGAAAGATCGAAGCCCAAAGAATTATGAATAAATATGACATACTGGGTCATGTAGGTTTCTGATGGCTATATCTATAAGACAACCAAACGAGATCGCAAAGCTAAAACAAGCCGGCGAAATCGTTGGCAATACACTCCAATTCCTTCAAAACAATATCAAACCCGGTATGACACTTCTTGATATAGACGCAATGGCAGAAGAGTTTATCAGAAAAAGCGGCGCTGTTCCGTCTTTTAAAGGATTATACGGTTTTCCTTCATCTGTTTGCGCATCGCTTAATGAAGTCATCATACATGGTGTACCGACTGATGTTAAGATAAAAGAAGGTGATATTTTGGGACTTGATATTGGTGTGAAATTAGACGGTTATTACGGAGATGCTGCTGTTACGATACCTATCGGTAAAATATCAAAAGAAGACGAAGATCTGATAGCCTGCTCGAAAGATGCTCTTTATCATGCTATATCCCAGATAAAAGCAGGTATGAGATTTAAAGAGCTATCATATATTTTGGAGCAGTTTATAATATCAAGGGGCTTTGTTCCTCTTAGGGACTATTGTGGACACGGCATAGGGAGAAAGCCGCACGAAGAGCCTAATATTCCAAACTACTTGGATGGTAAACCAAATCAGGGTCCAAAAATAAAAAATGGAATGGTTTTTTGTTTAGAGCCTATGGTTTGTCAAAAAAGCTCACAGCCGCTTCACTTAGATGATGAATGGTCGGTTGTAAGCGAAGATAGGCTTAGAACCAGTCACTATGAACACCAAGTAGCGATAATTGACGGGAAAGCAGTGATTCTTACGAATCCAAGTAATTAGTAATTAGTAATTAGTTTTTAGTTATTTGCCAAGATTGTAAAAAAGGAGAGACGGTGGCAAAAGATGATGTTATAGAAATTGACGGTAAAGTAGTTGAAGCCTTGCCAAATGCTACATTTAGAGTAGAGCTTGACAATGGCCATATTATATTATGCCATATAGCAGGCAAGATGAGAATGCACTACATAAAAATACTGCCGGGCGATAAAGTAAAGATAGAAATTACTCCATATAGCTTAGATAAAGGCAGAATTACTTTTAGATATAAGTAATTTTTAATAAAGACTTAGATATAATAACCCCCTTATGTAAAAACATAAGGAAAAACTGCGAGAAGAGTCTTTGTATAATTGGCACTGATTATCCAAGGACTGGTTTGCTTTATTGACGAGAAATCTCAGCAATCCACGCAAAAAATAAGTGTAAAATTATCACAGGAGTAACCAGATGAAGGTTAGGGCGTCGGTAAAAAAGATGTGCGATGATTGTAAAATTATCAAACGAAACGGCATAGTTCGCGTGATTTGCAAAAATCCAAAACATAAACAAAGACAAGGATAAATATGGCACGTATAGCAGGTGTTGATTTGCCTCAGAAAAAAAGAATAGAGTATGCTTTGACATATATCTTTGGTATAGGTCTTCATACTTCAAGAAAAATTCTTGATGCAACAGGTATCGATTACAATAAAAGAGTATATGAACTAAGTGATGCGGAAGCGGCTTTGATTCGTAATGAAATACAAGAGAACTATACAGTTGAGGGTGACCTTAGAAAAAAAGTTATGCTTGATATCAAAGCTCTTATGGATCTAGGTAACTATAGAGGACTTAGACATAGAAAAGGTCTCCCGGTTCGTGGTCAAAAAACAAAAACCAATGCGAGAACTCGTAAAGGTAAAAGAAAAACTGTCGGTTCAGCGTGATAAGGGGAGAATGATCAATGGCTAAGAAAAAAGTTAAAAAAAGTATAGCAAAAGGTATAGTTTATATAGCTGCAACCTTTAATAATACGGTTGTTACCGTAACAGATGAGATGGGTAATGTTATCTCTTGGAGCAGTGCAGGTTCACTTGGTTTTAAAGGTAGTAAAAAATCTACACCGTTCGCAGCTCAACAAGCAGTTGAAGATGCAATGACCAAAGCAAAAGAAAACGGTATAAAAGAAGTAGGCATAAAAGTACAAGGTCCAGGCGCAGGAAGAGATACAGCAGTTAAATCTGTCGGTGCGGTTGAAGGAATCAAAGTAACATATTTTAAAGATATTACACCACTTCCTCATAATGGATGTAGACCTCCTAAAAAGAGAAGAGTATAATATACACAATTTGTGTAATGTGAACAGATAAGCAAAAATGCTTAAATAAAAAAAGATATATTAAAGGGTTTGAGATGGCAAGATATAGAGGTCCAGTTGAAAAACTAGAAAGACGACTTGGCGTTGATCTTGGACTTAAAGGTGAAAGAAGATTAGCCGGCAAAAGTGCGCTAGAGAAAAGACCTTATGCTCCGGGACAACATGGACAAAGAAGAATAAAAATTAGTGAATATGCTTTACAGCTTCGTGAAAAACAAAAAGCTAAATTTATGTATGGTATAAGTGAAAAGCAATTTAGAAAACTTTTTAATGAAGCAAATAGAAGAGAAGGAAATACAGGTAACTTGCTTATTCAATTTCTAGAGCAAAGACTTGACAATGTAGTTTACAGAATGGGTTTTGCTACAACAAGAGCATTTGCAAGACAACTTGTAACGCATGGCCATATCCTAGTTGACGGCAAAAGAGTAGATATACCATCATATGTTGTTAAAGTTGGACAAAAAATAGAAATCAGAGAAAAAAGCAAAACTAATCCACAAATACTAAGAGCTATGGAGCTTACAAACCAAACAGGTATGGTTGAATGGGTAAATGTGGACAAAGATAAACTATTTGGAATATTTTCAAGAATTCCGGATAGAGAAGAGATTTCGATCCCAATTGAAGAGCGTTTAATTGTTGAGCTTTACTCTAAATAATAATATTATAAGGTTAATCGATGAGAAAAATTAAAGTTACACCATTTATGCCTACAGAAGTAGAGGTAAATGAATTGGGTACTAATAGGGCTCAAATAGTTGCATATCCTTTTGAAAGCGGATATGCAGTAACCTTGGCGCATCCTCTTAGAAGATTGGTTTTAGGAAGCTCTGTAGGTTATGCCCCAATATCGGTTAAGATTAAAAATGTTGCTCATGAGTTTGATACCATTAGAGGTATGTATGAAGATGTTGCAGTATTTATCATAAACCTAAAAAATATTCGTTTCAAAATTAAAAATGAAGAGACAGATAAAGTCCGGTTAAGCTATAGTTTTACAGGACCAAAAGAGGTTAAAGCTTCAGATTTGGCAAATGATTTGGTTGATATCATCGATGGTGAACTGCCTCTTGCAACACTCAATGAAGATGCTGAATTGAACTTTACTTTAACTATCGCAAAAGGTATGGGCTATGTTTCAAGTGAAGATATTGCTGATGATGTTGATGCTGATGAGATAGCACTTGATGCATTCTTTACGCCGGTTAGAAAAGTAAATTATAAAATTGAAAACATTCTTGTTGAAGACAGCCCAAATTATGAAAAGATCATATTTGATATTACAACGGACGGTCAGATAAGCCCGGTTGATGCTTTTACAAATGCGATTCAAACAATGAGCAAACAATTATCCATATTTAGCGGAGTATTGAATGTTGATATAAATTCATCATTTGAGAATAAAAGCGGTGATGACAATCATTTGAAACAATTTTTGAAAACAGTAGATAGTTTGGGACTAAGTGCAAGATCTTTTAACTCACTAGACAGAGAAGGCATCAAGTACTTAGGTGAGTTAGTTTTGATGAGTGATGCAGAGCTTAAAAATATTAAAAACTTAGGTAAAAAATCGTTGGATGAAATTACCGACTGTTTGGTAGAACATGGCTTTGGAAGTGACTATGAAATGGACATTTCTACAAGAGAATTATTAAAGAAAAAAATAGAACAATTAAAAGGATAAGGCATGAGACATAGACATGGTTATAGAAAACTTGGCCGTACATCATCTCATAGAGCAGCATTGCTTAAAAACCTCTCTATAGCGCTTACAAAAGAGGGTCGCATTGAGACAACTTTGCCAAAAGCAAAAGAGTTAAGAAGTTACTATGAAAAATTGATCACAAAAGCAAGTAGTGCTGATCTGAATTCACACAGAGCAATTTTTGCTATGCTTCAAGATAAAGAGTGTACAAATAAACTTGTAACAGTGATCGCACCTGAGTATAAAGACAGAAACGGCGGTTATACAAGAATTATAAAAACTAGAACCAGAAAAGGCGATGCTGCCCCTATGGCAATAATCGAACTAGTATAAATTACTATTTTATCAAGGGTTTTCCTTTGATAAAAAAACTGCACATAATCACTTATAATAATAACAATCGTAAATATATTTAAAGTAGAGAAGTTTATTTTTGTTCTTTACTTGACATTTTTTAAAATTTAGTGTAAAAAACAGGATATGTAAAATAAAAAGCCTTTATGATATAATTACACAAAAAAATAATCCAAGGAAATATATGATTCCTTTTACAGATGAAGAATTAGAACCTGCAGTTAATAATGTTATAGAAAAAATCAGACCGTCTATCAAATTAGACGGCGGTGATATAAAACTGATAGGAATAAAAGACGGTAAAGTATATGTGCAGCTTCAGGGAGCATGTGTTGGGTGCGCAAGCAGTTCAACTACACTAAAGTATGGTGTTGAGAGACAAATGAAAATTCTCATTCATCCGGACCTTGAAGTTGTTAATGTGCCTATGGGTTATGAAGATAAATGGAGCGAATTAGGGTGAACACTCAAAGACTACTTAAGTTAGCAGAATCACAATTTTTAAATAAAGAATATAAAAATGCGCTTCAATCATACGGTCAAATCTTAAAAGATAATCCGAAAATGGATGAAGCTAAAATAGGCGTATATTTAAGCGATCTGGGCTTAGAGAGCGATGATGAGGCTCAGGCATTATTTGATTATTATCACACAATTAAAGACAGTAGTGAAAATGCTGTTGATATAATTAATAGTATTATTGAATTATTGGATAAAACAAAATATTCCATACATCAGCTAATCTCAAGACAAATGTATATGCAAGCAGCAGAAGTAGATGGTATCACTTATGGTGATTTTATGGCTCTCGTTAAAGAGAAAGGCGATTTTAAAAAAGTATTTGAAAATATTATGTTTTCAACAAAAGTTGTTATTACTTCAAAAGAAGATCTTATAGATTTTATAACAAAGTTAAGCCAAAACGGTTTTAAAGATATGGCATTGTCATATTTAGACGATATGTCCAACATATTCCCTCAAGATCAAGAGATCTTAGAACTTTATAAACTATTTTAAACCATCCTATAAAAA
>DYLZ01000057.1 GCA_020721775.1 Sulfurovum sp. | reverse complement strand
ATCCAAATTCATATCTTTTTGTATCTTTAAAATGCCATTTTGTCATTTAAAATAACTATTTTTTTATACTAACGGTAATTTTTTTTGTGATAAAATTTCAAAAAAAAGGAGTCAAAAAATGTTTAAAGAAATTATGCATACAAGTTTTGGTATTGTTGCTGCGATCAGAGAAAAAGTTGAAGAGGAGCTAAAAAAGCTTGAAGAGAAAGGAAAGATCAAAACAGAAGACACAAAAAGTTTTTTAAAATCCCTTGAAGAAAAAGGCATAGAGGAGGAGCAGAAGTTCAAAGATAACTTTAAAAAAATGATAAAAGAAGTCTTAGATGATCTTGGAGTTGCAACAAAAGAAGATATAGAAAAACTAAAAGAGGATTTGAAATAAAAAATCTAAAATTCTATTCGCCTTTTAGAGTTTATAATGTTTTTAAATTTTTGCTTACATTATATCTTCTTATTAAAAAGAAAGAGAGTTTTTTTGGCATCAAACCTCTTAAACCTTTAGAGCTTAAAGAAACTATCATTGCACTTGGGGCAAGTTTTATAAAACTTGCGCAGGTTTTGGCTACCAGGTCTGATTTTTTCTCCTCGGAGTATCTTGATGAACTAAAAGAGCTTCATGATAGTTTACCTCCGATGAGCAAAGATGAATTTGACAAAGTTTATGCTCGCGCTTTTGGCACAAGAAATATCTTCAAATCTTTTAACAATACTCCAATAGCCTCCGCATCCATAGGACAGGTCCATATAGGGTATTTATATAATGATACAAAAGTTGCAGTCAAGTTAAGGCGAGAAGGGATCAGAGAGCAGGTAATATCCGATATCAAGATAATTTCATTTTTTAATCATCTATTTCGCCCGCTTTTTTCTACCTATACTAAAAATTCTATCGAGGCTGTCATTGGTGAATTTGCAAAAATGATCCAAGAAGAGGTCTCTTTAGACAACGAACGGCGAAATTTAAAAGAATTTTCAAAAATATATGCTAACAGCAATGTAAGATTTCCTCTCTCGTACGATGACTTTTGCAGTGACGATGCTTTAGTTATGAGCTATGAAGAGGGATTTAGATTTGACGATAAAGAAAATTTAAAAAAATATAATATTGATTTTAAACCGCTTATTGCAAAGCTGGTTAATTTTTATACCGAGCAGATGCTTATCAATGGATTTTTTCATGCAGATCCACATCCTGGAAATTTGTTAGTAAATACCAATGGTGATCTTGTGTTGCTTGATTTCGGTATGGTTAAAAGAGTACCAAATGATACTAGAATTGCGATTATAGAGATTATAAAAGCTGCTAATGAGCAAGATTATGAACTCTATATTAGTGCAAACAAAAGACTTGGCACTATAGCTTACGAAGCACCTACAGCTGAACTGGCACAATATACTGCCAAGATGTTTGATATATTTGCTAATGAAAATTTAAGCAGCGAATCTATGCAAAAGCTTGCATTTGAAGTATTAGAGACGACAAAAGATATGCCGTTTAAACTGCCTAGTGACGCTATTTATATTCTAAGAGTAAGTGCTATCATAGAAGGGCTTGGCACGACCTATATAGAAAATTTTAACGGTGTAAAAGATATTTTACCGATACTCAAAGATAATATTCCCAAGGCAATTAACGCAAAAGACGGGATTTTTGAAAATTTGATCGATTTAGTAAAAAATGCGCCGTTTGTCATACAAGATATTCAGCATACTTTTAAAAAGCTGGCAAATGATGATCTGAGGATAGAATTGTCGCATGATCAATTGGGATATATTGCGAAGGAGATAAGAGAGTATATCTCATCTCTTATGCTGCCAATCATTTTAATAATATCAGCATTTTTTGTAGTTAATTTTTATGATTTTAAAGTATTTGCAACTGCTTTGTTTATTGTGGGATCTATACTTCTTTGGTATAAAAAAAGTTAAATTAAATAAGTTTTACTTTTTTGGCTTTCATTAAAAATATTTTCAACGCTTTTTGCGATTTTTTATCTATCTTGTAGTTGATATGTTCCAGATACCACTTGACATCATTTGGCTTTATGTCTCTTTTTTTGGCTTCGGCTTTTAGAATGTATCTCGGGATATATATTTTAGTATTTGAAAAAGAAGTTGCTAATTTTTTTATAAAATCTCTTTTTTCATGGTAGCAAAGTCTGGCAAACACAAAAGGGAGTTTTGTTTTTTTGTGCCACTCGTATGATAGGTCTATGGCATTTATCCCGCTCAAGTACTCTTTTAATGCCCTGTCTCCTATGATGACTTCACCCTTTAAGCCAAGGATCTTTGCTAATACATTTGATGTATTTGATGCGGTATCATTTTTTTCGCTACCTTTTTTTAGTAGAACGCTATAAACGGGACCATTTGCTATGATGCCGATATTTGTACATTTGCATCTGCTTGTTGTAATGGATGAAATAAATGCGGCATTTACTCTTCTTTGTTTAAAAGCAATATTAATTTGGCTTGGAACGCCGCGATATTTTTTAATTCCTATGTGAATGCCGCTATTTTTGATATATCTTTTCAAAAAAATTTGAAATGGTAAGAGATTTAGATAATCAATAGAGCCAAATAACAAGCATTTTCCTTTTTTTAAGCCACATTATACAAAAATATATTTATAATATTTCCAATTTTAGGGAGTTTTTATGGTAAAGATCGAATTTTTAGGTCCTATAGAAAAAGAGACTATTGAGCTTGATGTAAAAAATCTTGTAGATGTTGCAAGTGAGTTAAATAAAGATGAAAATATATCTATTTGGCTTGAAAAATCAGCAGTTGCTATAAATGATATGATAGTAAATTCTCTCGATCTGCCGCTAAAAGATGGAGATAGAATTTCTATTTTGCCTCCGGTGTGTGGCGGATGATGTTAGAAATTTATAGCGGACCGCTTGATGTGAAAGAAATTTTGTCAAGATGGCTAGATGAAATTGACGGCAAAAACTGGGGCGCTTTTATACCGTTTGTAGGCATTGTTAGAGAAGAAGATGGCATATCGGCTTTGAGTTTTGATATATATGAACCTATACTTTCAAAATGGTTTGAAGAGTGGCAAGAGAAGGCAAAACAAAGAGGAGCGATCGTTAAGATGGCACACTCGCTTGGTGATGTGCCGGTATTTACATCTTCTTATATAGCAGCGGTAATGTCTCCAAAAAGAAGGGTTGCATTAACGCTTATAGATGAGTTTGTGGAAGATTTCAAAGCAAATGCTCCTATTTGGAAATATGATATAGTTGACGGCAAAAGAGTGTATGCTCAAAGTAGAAGTACGCCAATGGCAGGCGCAGGACTTTTGAGTAAAAAGGATTGATGTGGCATTTATAGATTTTGTTGAAAGTTTAAATATTTTAGAAAATATTAAAATTTCATCTTGTCAAATTATGGATGTAGATTTGAGTGATTCGCTTGGGTTTATTTTGGCAGAAGATATTGTGGCATCGGAAAATTCTCCTTCTATGCCAACTTCTGCAATGGACGGCTATGCATTTAAGTTTGAAGAAAATATAAAAAGACTCAAAATAGGAGGAGTAAATCCTGCCGGCTCACAAGATATTTTTGAACTAAAAGAAGCAGAGTGTATTAAAACCTTTACAGGTTCACTTATGCCAAAATACTCAGATACTCTTATCCCTATAGAAAATATTGAAGTAGAAAATGGTGAAATAGTCATAAAAATACCGGTCAAAAAAGGAGCAAATGTTAGAGAGATCGGTGAAAATTATCTCAAAGATGAACTGCTTATAGCCTCAGGTACAAAAATAAACTTTCCCCAAATCGGCGTAATGGCAAGTCTTAATATATCTAAAGTAAAAGTCTATAAAAAACCGATTGTCGGTATATTTGCTACCGGAAGCGAGCTTTTGGATATTGGCGAAATTCAAACACTGCCTTCGCAGATAAGAAGCTCTAACCATTTAACCGTTGAAGCCATCGTGAAGAAATATGGCGGTGAGGCACTTGTGTTTGGTTGTATAAAGGATGATAAAGAGAGCATTACTGCTATGATGAAAAAAGCTTTAGAGAGCAGTGATATAGTTGTAACTACCGGAGGGGTTAGTGTCGGGGATTATGATTTTGTTAAAGATGTTATTAGAGAAATAGGTTTTGAAGTTTTGTTTCAAGGCGTTCATTTGAAGCCGGGACAACATATAATGCTAGCTCAAAGAGGTAATAAATTTATACTCGGGCTACCGGGCTTTGCATACTCCAGTACGGTCACAGCGCTTATTTATCTGTTACCTCTTATTGGTAAATTCATAGGATATCCCAATAATCTCCAATGCGTAAAAGCAACATTAAATGAACCATATGCAAAAAAAACAAACAAAACAGAGTTTATCGCTTGCAACTATTACTTGAAAGACGGAAAATATATGGTTGACTTTGCCCATAAAAAATTTGGCACTAGTGCTATTTTGACAAATTTGCTTGGAAGCAGTGCTTTGATGATGTTAAGTCCGTCGGATAGTGTCAAAAATATCGGCGATGAGGTTGATATTTATCTTTTTTAGCATGCATTTTTGTGATTTTTACATATTTTGCAAAATCTGCAACGCTGATGCATCCTGCTTTTAAGGCTTCTTGAAATATTGAGTTGCTTCTGGTATATATCATTTTTTATATCCTTTTTGATACTTGAACCCTCTGAATAAACCATTCAAGCCAAGAGTTTGCCACGACTTAGAACCCCGAAGCTTTCGCTATTCGACCCATCGGGCAAAATTGTCTATCAGGATTTATTCAGGGGATTCACTTTGTATTTCATATAATATAACAAAATGAAAAAATTTTTTAAAAATATTTCAAAATGTCATATATTTTTATAAAATATGTTATAATTGTCTAAATAATAAACAAATGAGTTTGAAATGGTCGATTTATCTGAGATAATAGAAAAGATCAAGGATGTTATATCTGAGAATAAGCAAAATAAGATTTTTGATAAAGATGTGGCAAATATCTTGGGTATTCCGCAAGGTACTTTTGCAACTATGAAAAAAAGAAACTCCATACCATATAAAGAGCTTTTAGAATTTTGCGCCGCAAAAAAGATTAGCGCAAACTGGCTGTTCTTTGATCAAACGGTAGATATGTTAAAAGCTGAAACAGATAAATTTTTTCAGATCAGATATTTTGCAGATATTAGGGCAAGTGCCGGTGGCGGGGCAGAAGTATTCGGAGAGGATTATGAGGTTTTAAATGTCGATAAAAAGATCATTCAAAATATGGTAGGCTTTGGAAATAGTAAACTCGAAGCAATACATGTTGACGGCGAATCCATGGAGCCCACCCTTAGCGACGGTTCGATCGTTTTTATTGACAGAGAACAGACAAATATATCTAAAGACGGTATTTTTATAGTATCAACGACAGCCGGACTTTTTATAAAAAGAATTAGACGCAGGGCTGACGGTATGATAGAACTTATCTCAGATAACAAAGCCTACTCGCCGGAAGTTTTGGCTCCTGATGAGGTAAGCATCGTAGGTAAAGTGGTTGGGAATATAGAGAGCCTTTAAAGTTCGGCAGATATTTCTCCAAGTGCCTCTTGGCATTTGTCTTTTCGCCGTTATATTTCTTTACTTTAAATCCAAATTCTTTCATAGAGTTTGTGGTATTTTTACAAGCCATTTTTACCAATACATAATCGCAGTCTTTGATAGCTTCCGCCATAACATCATGGGCTTTTATATGTTCAATATCGTTGGCATCGTGCTCGCAAACATGTTTTCCGCTATGCTCTTCTTCATCAACTTCATGTCCTGCCATTTTTGGATTTGTTCTAAGACCTTCTAGGGTTATAGTTTTAAACATTCCACTGCCGATATTAAAAACAGCGAAGTATGGAGTATGTCCGGCATTTTAGCAATTCTAAGTCCATTATTGACTACAGGTGCAGCTACTTTCATTATAATTTCCTTATGTAAATTTTTCAAAGTTTAGAGATACAAACTTAATAGAATTTTAAAAAAGATTATTTAAGAGTAAAATTGTATGATTTGCGAAAAAGGTTGAAGATATGAATATCGAAAAAATATGCCTTTTATTTTTTAAGATTAAATCCAAGTTTATTGAGTTCTATTTTGAGTTTTTCGCCCACTTCGCCTTGAAATTCTAACGAGTTTTCTTTGATAGTCCCGCCGGTAGCGAGTGATTTTTTGAGAGTTTTTAAA
>DYLZ01000009.1:28967-34987 GCA_020721775.1 Sulfurovum sp. | reverse complement strand
ATAACAACATGATCTATATTTTTTGGTGTTCTATCTTAGCACATCTGCTTTGTACGACTTTTATGCCGGCATCTTGAGCCTTTTTGGCGGCTTCATTATTAACCAAACCAAGCTGTGTCCAAACGCAATCCACATCGCCTCTTGCGATGCACTCATCAACCACACTTGCTATTACATCGGGTTTTCTAAAAATATCAACCATATCTACTTTAAATGGTATCTCACTTAGACTTCTATATACCTTTTCGCCAAGTATCGTCTCTTCTTTCGGGTAAACAGGGACTATTTTGAAACCTGCTCCTTGAAGATAGCAAGCCACCATATTACTCGCTTTATCCGGATCCGGAGAACATCCGATAATAGCAATCGTTTTTGTATTTTCAAATATCTCTCTCATCTCTTTAGGGTCAGCGTTTACGGTTGGAAATTCACACTCCATATTAAATCCTTATTTGTACATTGGTTTGATATAATTTTATCAGATTATAGTTATAGGAAAATTAAATGTTAAATTTTGAAAGTTTCAAAGATGCCGGATCAAGACTTCGGAATGTTGTGTATAAAACTCCGTTCTCTTTTGCGCCAAATCTTACAAAATTAAGCGGATATAACATATATCTTAAAAAAGAGAACCTTCAAATGACGGGTTCGTTTAAATTGAGAGGAGCTTTTAATAAAATAGCATTAGTAGTAAAAGGCAACAGTAAAGCAAATGTGATAGCGGCAAGCGCAGGCAATCATGCTCAAGGAGTTGCATTTGCAGCCAATCATTTTGGTATCAAAGCAACTATAGTTATGCCCGAATCAACACCTCTTACAAAAGTGCAAGGAGTTGTAGCATATGGGGCTGAGGTTATTTTGCATGGGTTAAACTATGATGAAGCATACAAAAGAGCGGTAGAATTTGCAAAAGAGCGTGGAGCTGTATTTGTTCACCCTTTTGCAGATGATGATGTCATTGCCGGACAGGGTACTATTGCTTTGGAAATGTTTGAAGAAGTAGATAATCTTGATGCTATCATAGTTCCGGTTGGCGGCGGCGGACTTATAAGCGGGATAGCCATGGCGGCAAAAGAACTAAATCCGAATATAAAAATTATCGGTGTTAGTTCAGAGGGCGCTCCTGCTATGAAACACTCTTTTGAAGCAAAAAAGCCGATAGATAGCCTAAGTGTAAGAACAATAGCAGATGGGATAGCAGTAAGAGACACATCTCCTTTTACACTAGAGTATATACTAAAAAATGTTGATGAGATGATAACGGTATGCGAAGATGAGATAGCAAATGCGATACTTTTTTTGCTTGAAAAACAAAAGCTTTTAGTCGAAGGTGCCGGAGCTGTCGGCGTTGCTGCGCTTATGCACGGCAAAATTGTTTTGCCCAAAAATTCAAATGTCGCAATTGTAGTAAGCGGAGGAAACATAGATGTTACGATGCTCTCTCTTATCATAGAAAAAGGTCTTATGAAGAGTGGACGAAAAATGAAACTCAAGGTTACTTTGATAGATAAGCCGGGCGCTTTGATGAAGTTTACTGAAATTCTTCAAAATGTCGGAGCAAATATAGTCCAGATAGGGTACGATAGAACATCCATTGACCTAGAATTTGGCGATGCTCATGTATCCGTTGCATTGGAAACTAAAGGTGATGAGCATCAAGAAGAGATAAGGACCAAACTAAAAGAGGCCGGATTTAATTTTAGAGAAGTTCATTGATGATAGCTTTTGATCTCGGCTCCAATACGCTTAGATGTGTTGCGATAGATTGCGCTACTAAAGAAATTGTTTTTGAAGATAGCATAATAGTAAAGTCAGCTGATGGAATAGCAACCACCGGCAATATAAGCGATGATGCTGTTAAAAGAATAATAGATGGAATTTTGAAAATCGGTTCAAAGTATGATATTGTGAACAGTGAAGTCAAAGCAGTAACTACCCAGGCGTTTAGAAGTGCTAAAAATTCTAAAATCGTTTTAGATACTATAAAAGAAAAAACAGGTATCGGATTTGAAGTAATTGACGGAGATGAAGAGGCAAGACTGACTCTAATAGCCGTAAAACAGAGACTAAATATCTTGGGCATTGATAAAAGTTTTATACTCGTTGATATCGGCGGTGGTTCAACGGAGATCATTTTTTATGATAAAGAGAGTTATATATCAAAAAGCTTTCCTTTAGGTATAGTCACACTTACACAACAATGTAATGGCATAAATGAGATCAAAGAGAGAATTGAAAAAGACAGTTTTGGCATATCTGAATTTATCAAATCATCAAGAGATAGCTTTGGCGATATAGAAATCTTTGTAGCAACTGCCGGTACTCCTACGACAATAGCCGCTATGAAAATGGGAATGGATTATGAAAGTTATGACAGCAAGAAGATAAATGGAACAAAAATAACTCTTGACGATATAAACATAGAATTTGATAAACTGCTCATAATGGATGAAAAAGCAAGAAAAAAGAGTGTCGGAGTAGGTAGGGAAGACTTGATAACTACGGGCGTATTGATACTTGAATTTATAATGAAGCGCGCAGGGTTTAATGAGTGTATCGTTATTGACGATGGTCTTAGGGAGGGTGTCGCTCTTGAAGGATGTAAAGAATAGCATTGGCTGCTGTCATTGCGATAAATGAAATGAAGAAGCAATCCATCCATATTGTCATCCTCGCGCAGACGGGGATCCAGTCATTGCGAGGAACGAAGCAATCCATATAATAAAGTGGACTGCCACGGTTTTTTCAAAACCTCGCAGTGACTGGCATTGTGAATGTATTATCATTGTCAACAAATACAAGCAATTTATTCTCATAATATTTTTCACTGATTTCTAAACTTTTTTTGCTATAATCAACCCCAGAACTATATCTTTGGAGAAGAGACCATGAAAATGAGTGGTGCACAAATGGTGTGCGAAGCCCTCATCGCCGAGGGAGTAACTACAGTTTTTGGTTACCCCGGTGGTGCTATAATGAATGTATATGACGCGATCTATAAACAAAGCAAATTTGAACATATATTGACCCGCCATGAGCAAGCTGCAGTTCATGCAGCAGACGGGTATGCAAGAGCAACGGGCAAGGTTGGCGTTGCTATGGTTACGAGCGGACCGGGATTTACAAATGCTGTTACGGGAATTGCTACGGCTTTTACAGACTCTATCCCGCTTGTTGTTATATCAGGACAAGTGCCATTGTCTTTGATCGGTACCGATGGATTTCAAGAGATCGATGCAGTTGGAATATCTAGACCTTGCACAAAACATAACTATCTAGTCGGATCACTTGAAGAGCTGCCTAGAATTATGAAAGAGGCTTTTTATATAGCCTCTTCAGGCAGACCGGGGCCTGTACTTGTCGATATACCAAAAGACATTACTGCCGAAATGGGAGAATTTGTATATCCAAAAGAGGTGCATATACCAACTTACAAACCTAGCTACAAAGGCAATGACAGACAAATCAAAAAAGCCGTAGAAGCTATTTTGAATGCCAAGAAGCCTTTGCTTTATTTGGGTGGCGGGGTAGTGCTTAGTAATGCAGGAAAGCTTGTAAGAGAGCTTGCCGCTTTGGCGCAAATTCCGGCAGTTGAAACATTGATGGCAAGAGGCGTAATGGGGTATGAAAATCCACTGTTAATAGGAATGCTTGGAATGCATGGCAGCTATGCTTCAAATATGGCTATGAGCGAAACAGACCTTATAGTTTCATTGGGGGCAAGATTTGACGATAGGGTTACCGGAAAACTAAGTGAATTTGCAAAATATGCAGATGTTATTCATGTAGATATCGACCCTGCAAATATAGGCAAACTTGTAGATGTTGATTATCCGATAGTCGGATCTATAACGGATGTTTTAGAGAAAATGATCTCCTTGCTTAAACATAGCGTTAAGCCGGATAGATATCAGGCATGGAGAGAGATACTTGCAAGGTATAACGAACTTCATCCGTTAAAGTATGATGACAGCGATGAGGTTTTGAAACCACAATGGGTTATACAAAGAGTTGGCGAACTTATAGGGAAAGATGCTGTTATCACTTCAGATGTCGGACAGCATCAAATGTGGGTAGCTCAATTTTATCCTTTTGATAGACCAAGACAATGGATAAACTCAGGCGGACTTGGGACTATGGGCTTTGGTTTTCCGGCGGCCATCGGAGCAAAAAGAGGCGTGCCTGAAAAGATCGTTGTGAATTTTACAGGTGACGGCTCTATTTTGATGAATATGCAAGAGCTTGTAACGGCTGCCGAGTATAAGATACCGGTTATCAACATCATACTCAACAATCACTTTTTAGGAATGGTTAGACAGTGGCAGACATTCTTTTATGATAAAAGATATTCCGAAACAGATCTTAGTTTTCAGCCAAATTTTAAAGCATTGGCAGAGGCATGCGGTGGCATTGGTTATGATGTAACCACAAAAAAAGAGTTTGATGAGGCACTTAAAGATGCTCTAAAACAAAACAAGGTTTGTTTTATGAATGTAGCGATAAATAGATTTGAAAATGTTCTGCCAATGGTTCCGGCAGGTGGTGCATTGTACAATATGCTACTTGAACACAAGGATAAATAATGCAAGAAGTTAGAAGAGTTATATCAGTAATTGCCATGAATGAAAGTTCGGTTCTTGCTAGAGTATCCGGACTTTTTGCAGGACGCGGATACAACATAGAATCACTCACAGTTGCGCCGATTCCCAAAAGTAATCTTTCAAGATTTACGATAGTTACAAAAGGTAATGCTAAAGTTATAGAGCAGATAACAAAACAGTTAAATAAGCTTATCTCGACATTGAAAGTTATAGAACATGAAGAGATGGTTGAAAAAGAGATGGTGCTTATTAAGTTTTCAGCCAATGAGAGTTTAGCAGATATAAAGGCGCTTTGCAGTGCGTATAACGGCGGTATAGTAAATGCAGGCGAAAATAGCGTTATAGTTATGATAGCCGATGAGTCAAAAAGAATCGAGTATTTTTTAAGCGCAGCTCAACGATACAATCCTATTGAGATCGTTAGAGGCGGTGTTGTAGCAATTGAAAGGTAGCTTATGTTGTTAAGCGCGATATGCAAAGAAATAGGGCTTGAGCTTAATGGTGATGATCGCGAAATTAGCGGGATCCATACATTAAGCGAGGCAAAAGAGTCTGAACTCAGTTTTTTTAATAGTGAAAAATACAAAGATGACTTAGCGTTCACGAAAGCGGCTGCTGTCTTAATAGATTCTAAGTATGCCGATCTGCTGCCAAAAACTGCAATAGCGCTTATAACCGATGAGCCGTATCTAAAACTAGCTCTCGCATCAAAGCTTTTTGCATACAAACAGCAAACAAATGAAGAGAAACCAAAAATCGGAGATAACTGTGATATATCTTCAAGGGCAACTTTTGGAACAGGCGTAATATTGGGCAATAATGTAGTAATAATGGCAGGGGCATATATCGGGGATAATGTAACGATAGGCGACAATACGGTCGTAAATCCTAATGTTACAATTTATCATCATAGCGTCATAGGCGCCAACTGCATACTTCATAGTGGAACAGTTATCGGGAGTGATGGTTTTGGTTTTGCGCATACAAGAATGGGCGAGCATATCAAAATATATCAAAACGGAAATGTTGTTATAGAGGATGATGTAGAGATAGGCGCAAACTGCACAATTGACAGGGCGGTATTTGGTAGTACATATATTCGCAAAGGTACAAAACTTGATAATCTTATACAGATAGCGCACAATTGCGAAATAGGAGCGTATAGCATATTAACATCTCAAGTAGGACTTGCCGGCTCAACCGTGCTTGGCAGAAATGTCGTGATGGGCGGAAAAAGTGCTAGTGCCGGACATCTTAAAATAGGTGATTTTGCTCAGATAGCAGGCATGAGCGGAGTTACAAAATCTCTTATCGGAGGTAAAACTTACGGTGGTTTTCCGGCTGTTGAACAAAAAGAGTGGCTAAAAAATCAAGCCAAGTTAAATTTGTTATTGAAAAGTAAAAAATAGTGATATAATT
>DYLZ01000009.1:0-28867 GCA_020721775.1 Sulfurovum sp. | reverse complement strand
TTTAGCCACTCTTTGATATAATAATTACAATTTATAATTTGGAGAAGTGATGAGTTATATCCCTCAAGAGATCGAATCAAAATGGCAAAACTACTGGAGTGAGCATAGAAGTTTTGAACCGAGTAATAATTTTGATTTGCCAAAAAAATATATACTAAGCATGTTCCCTTTCCCAAGCGGAAGACTTCACATGGGGCATGTTAGAAATTACACAATAAGTGATGCATTTGCCAGATTTTATCGTCAACAAGGATTTAATGTTCTTCATCCGATAGGATTTGACAGTTTTGGTATGCCTGCCGAAAATGCCGCTATCAAAAACGGCTCTCATCCGAAAACATGGACTTATGACAATATAGACTATATGAAAAAAGAATTTTATTCTCTTGGATTCTCATTTTCAAAAGAGAGAGAACTTGCAACAAGCGATGAGCTATATACAAAGTTTGAGCAGGGCTTTATTATAGATATGTACGAAAAGGGACTTCTTTATAGAAAAAAAGGGTTGCTTAACTGGTGTCCGAATGACCAGACAGTTCTTGCCAATGAACAGGTAATTGACGGATGTTGCTGGAGATGCAACACGCCAATTGTAAAAAAAGAGATGAACCAATACTATTTTAAGATCACACAGTATGCCGATGAGCTTTTAAATGATCTAAAAACACTTGAAAATGGCTGGCCAAAACAGGTTTTGACTATGCAGGAAAATTGGATAGGCAGATCAAATGGATTGGAATTTAAACTTTTGCTTGACGATAAAAGCAAAGAGAAACTACATGATAAGTTTGATGGTTTTGAAGTATTTACCACAAGACCTGATACCATTTACGGCGTAACTTATACAGCACTTGCGCCAGAACACGAGATAGTTTCATATATGATAGAAAATTCGCTTTTGGATGAAAACAGGATTAGTACGATAATGTCTATGAAAAACAGTTCATCAATAGATAGGCAAAAAGAAAAGAGCGGAGTATCTCTTGGAATTAGCGTAATACATCCGCTGACAAAAAAAGAGATTCCTGTATGGGTTGCCAATTTTGTGTTAATGGATTATGGCAGCGGGGCGGTTATGGCTGTTCCTGCCCATGATGAGAGAGATTTTGATTTTGCTAAAAAATATGACCTTCCTATTAAGGCGGTCATAAAGCCAAGTATTGGAGAATTGAATATAAATGAAGCATATACGGAAGTTGGTGTGTTGTTTGACTCAGGAGAGTTTAACGGACTCAACTCTAATGACGCAAAAGTCAAGATAATAGAACATTTTGAAACTCTTAAAATTGGCAAAAAAACTATTAATTATAAGTTAAAAGATTGGGGTGTTTCAAGACAGAGATACTGGGGGGCCCCTATCCCTTTCATTCATTGTGAGAAATGCGGGCTTGTGATGGAGAAAAAAGAGAATCTTCCGGTTGCGCTTCCTGATGATATAAAGATAACGGGCGAAGGCAATCCGCTTGAAAAGCATCCGACCTGGAAATACTGCAAATGTCCAAAATGCGGTGGAGATGCAACTAGAGAAACTGATACTATGGATACATTTGTGGAGTCAAGCTGGTATTTTTTGAGATTTTGTGCAGATAAGACAAATTGGGAAAAAGAGCCTTTCTCAAATTCTCAGATAAAATACTGGATGGGAGTAGATCACTATATAGGCGGTATAGAACATGCTGTTTTGCATCTTTTGTACGCAAGATTTTTTACTAAAGTATTTAGAGATCTGGGTTATTTGGATTTTGATGAGCCCTTTGATAGACTTCTTACTCAAGGAATGGTGCTTAAAGACGGTGCTAAGATGAGCAAATCAAAAGGAAACACTGTAGATCCTGATGAGATCATAGCCAAATACGGCGCGGACACGGCAAGATTGTTTATACTCTTTGCAGCTCCGCCTACACAAGAGCTTGAGTGGAATGACAGTGCAGTTGAAGGCGCATTTAGATTTATAAAAAGATTTTTTGATAGATCAAGCGGAATATATAAAACTACTATTAAGCCGACTATTGAACATTCAAAATTAAATAAAAATGAAAAATTTGCTAGAAAAAAAGTATATGAAGCTTTACAGAGAGCCATAGATGTTTATAATAATAGATATACATTTAATACTATGATAGCAGGAGCAATGGAAGCTATGAATGCACTTACATCTCAAGAAAATGAGGATGTTTTGACGGAGGGATACTGGATACTTACTTCTATTTTGGAGCCTGTCATTCCTCATGTGTGTCATGAAATATCTCAAAACTATTTTGAGCTTAAAAACTTTACTAAACAAGAGATGGTTGATGAGGTATTACAAAGTGACAGCATAAAATACGGTATATCCGTAAATGGTAAAAATAGAGGCGAGATAGAAGTGGCAGTTGGAGTATCAAATGAAGAGATAATCAATTTAGCAAAAGATAATGTAGTAAAATGGTTGGAGGGAATGAGTATCGTTAAAGAGATAGTCGTACCCAATAAATTAGTCAATTTAGTAGTGAAACCATGTTAAAATTCGTCAAACTGCTAATATTGTTTTCTATTGTTATTTCTGTAATGGGGTGCGGATATCAACCGTCATCGCATTATGTAAAAAATGTTTTTGATGAGAGTATATATGTAGAGGTCAAAGTAGATCCAAGTGAACCTGAAAATGTGCCATATATTACAGATGAGCTTAGAAAAATTATAATACAGAGATTCAATGGAAAAGTAGCTTCAAAAGAGAAGGCTCAAAATAGCATAATCGCAACATATAAAGGCACGCAATTTATTCCCATAGCTTATGACAAAGCAGGATATATTACAAGGTATGCAACAATCGTAAAAGTCGAGTTTGACCTCAAAGATAAAAACGGTAAAAATTTCCATAAAATAATCACTGCTACATCACAAGAAGGGGTAAGCGAGAGTGCTTTATATACATCAACCGCAAGAATTTTAAGTATAAAAGCAGGATTGCAAAAAGCATCAGATGAATTTATCTCTTTTATAAGCGCTAAAGGCGCAAATTTGAAATGATGCCTCTACTTGAGCAGTTTCTAAACAATAAGCCGCTTTATTATAAGCATATAGACCATGATAGAATAAAAGTTGCATACGATAGAGTAAAACAGGATCTTAAACTACCAAAAGTCATACATGTTGTCGGAACGAACGGCAAGGGAAGCACTGGTAGAATGATAGCTCATCTTCTGTTTTTGGCAGGTTTTAATACGGCTCACTATACTTCACCTCATATTTTAAGATTTAATGAGAGATTTTGGCTCAATGGAAATGAATGCAATGATGAGATGCTAGAATCTGCACACAAGAGATTGTACGCCGCTTTAGATGATGAATTAAGAGTTAATCTTAGCTATTTTGAATATACGACACTTTTAGCGCTTTTTGCTTTTGAAGAGTGTGACTATCTGGTTTTAGAAGCAGGACTTGGCGGGGAGTATGACGCTACAAATGTGATCCCTAAAATTTTAAGCGTTATTACTCCCATAGATTTTGACCATCAAGCTTTTTTGGGAGACAATATAGAGAATATTGCATCTACTAAACTAAAAAGTATAGACAAAATAGCTGTTATTGCCTTGCAGCCTCATATTCGAGTTATAGATATTGCAAAAGAGACAGCAAAAGAAAAAGATACAAAACTTATTTTTGTAGAGCCAAATTATCAAGATGAGAAAATAAAACAAATCGCAAAGAGTAACGGCTGGGGAGATTTTTTGTGTGATAATGCAAAAACTGCTCTTTATGCACTTGATGCCCTGCAAATAAAATATGATATAAATAATCTAAACTCGTGGCAAATGATAGGAAGGTATTTTGCCTATAAATCAAATGTCAGACTTGATGTCGGACACAATCTTCATGCGGCGCGCACTTTAGTTGAAGTAATGCAAAATAATACGGTGCTTATATATAATACATATGAAGATAAGCCATACATGGAAATCTTAAAGCTTTTAAAGCCAAAGATAAAAAAACTTTTAATTATACCAATCGATTCACCAAGAGCTCTAAATTTGAAAAAACTTGAACAGGCACTTAAAGAACTTGATATCAATTACGGTTTTTTTGATAAAACTATCAAAGATAATGAAAAGTATTTGGTTTTTGGTTCATTTAGCGTCGTTGAAGCATTTTTGAAAGAGATGAATGAAAAATAGAACTGTTATCACTATTTCGAACATTAAAGGAACGAAATCTTATAGCATTTCAGGATTGTTTCGAAAGTATATACTTTGGATTATAGCTTTTGTTGTTCTAACTGCATCCATTGGAGCGATCCTAGTTCCAATACTTATAAATAAAGTGCTGGATCTTACAATCAAGAATGAGATGTATAAAAAAGACCTTGAAGAACAAATAACCGCATATGATAAAGTCGATGATGATCTAAGAGAACTTGCAAATATTATAAAACTCTATGAAGAAGGTGCAAAAATAACTCTTCAAAAAACAAAAGAGTATGCCAGAATAGCAAGCGTAAAATCATACATACTTAAAATACTGCCAAACGGTTCCCCTGTCGCTAAACCTCGCATAACTTCCGGTTTTGGGTATAGGGTGCATCCTATTTTTCATACCAAAAAAATGCATAATGGCGTCGATTTTAAAGCAGACATAGGAACACCCATTAAAACAACCGCAGATGGAGTTGTTACTCGCGTTATAGCGACTGATACGGGAGGTTATGGAAAACTTGTCGTTATAAGGCACTCTTATGGATTTGATACAGTTTATGCACATTTAAGCAGTGTAAAAGTTCGCGCAGGGCAAAAAGTAAAAAGAGGTCAGCTGATAGCTCTATCGGGAAATAGCGGAAGATCTACGGGGCCGCATTTGCACTATGAAGTTCACTTTCTAGGCAAAGCAATAAATCCAATCGATTTTATTAGATGGAATATGGTAAACTATGAGACAATTTTCAACACTCAAAAAGGAATTCCATGGGCATCTTTGGTAAATCTAGTACAAAAACAAAACCCAAATCTAGCTACAATGCAACGATAATTGCAGACGATTGTGCTATAGTTGGCGGCATCACAACGGGAAGTGATGTTGTTGTGAATGGCAAATTCGAAGGTATAGTATCATCCAAGCAGACGATTACCGTCGGCGAAAATGGAGAGCTGTATGGCGATATAAAGTGTGAAACTATCGTTATCGGAGGACTTGTTGACGGCGTTGTTGAAGCCAATATGATACATATACTCTCTACCGGAAAGGTTGTGGGACAGTTAACATATTCCAAGATTACAGTAGAAGAGAATGGATTCTTTGATGGCAAAACGGCTGTTAAAGGCAATAGCTTACAGAGTAAATATGCTGAGATAGAACATAAATATCACAACATCATAGATACAAAAGTTGTGGACAGCAAAATCGAAGAAAATAATATCAATTAAAATAGGTTTAATGTTTCAAAGCAATATATATGAATATTTAGAAGATAATTTAAAAAAAATAGACTCAAAATCGCTTTTGGTATGCAATAATACTAAAGAAGCAAATGAGATTTCCGATATTGCAAATCTACTTGAAATAAACTCGTTTGTATTGCCTGATATTAGAATAGATACAGGAGAGGATCTTAGAGCTTATCAAGATGAATTTTATGAATTTATCAAAGAATTAGGTTTATATTATTTGTGCCAAAAACCAAAAGTTCTAATTTCACCATATAGAACATTGAATTTAACATTTCCAAAAGAAGCTTTTTTAACAACTTTAAAATTATCTTTTGCTGATAAAATAGATAAAAATATCAAAAATAAACTTTTCTTTTGGGGATATAATTTTGTAGATATTGTAACCGCAAGAGGAGAAGTCTCTTTTAGAGGCGATATCATCGATATTTATCCGATAAATGAAGATAGCCCATATAGAATATCTCTTTTTGATAATGATATAGAGAGTATTAGAAGATTTGATGTCAGTACGCAAAAAAGCATAGTCGAAGAGATTGAGAGCTTTTTTATATTTCCCGCTTTTTTATCCCTTGATGAAATAGAATATAATCAAATAAATGAAAAAGTTAAAAATTTTAGATCAGATGTATTTATCAAGGACATTGCATCTTGCGGATGGTGGGTGATCGATGAGTATGGAAATAATGCATTAGATATTTTTAAACCTATTGCAGCCTCAAAGCTTGAATCAGATGAGATTGATCTGCCTTTAATTAAAGAAGCGCAGAGATATAAAGATATAGAAGTAAGTGACATAAATAAACTGATATCTACACACAAAAACAAAGAGATAATCATAGTAGCAAAAAATGAAAGTATAGTAAGAGGCTCTATGATAGAGAGTTTTGAAGGTATAAAGTTTAAATATCAAGACGGTCAAATAAATATTTTAGGCAGTGATAAACTCATAATCTCTATCAATAAGCCGACCAAGTTAAAAAAAGTTAAAAAAAGTTCTATTATACTTGACGAGCTTAAAACCGGTGATTATGTAGTCCATGAGACGCATGGTGTGGGTATTTTTAAAGGTATAGAAAAAAGAGATATACTTGGAGCTACAAGAGAGTTTGTAGTGATCGTATATCAAAATGAAGATATGCTTTTGGTGCCGGTTGAAAATCTTGAAGTAATAGATAGATATATAAGCGACACAGGAAGCGTTCCCGTTCTTGATAGACTCGGTAAGATGAGTTTTAGAAATCTAAAAGACAAAGTTAAAGAAAAACTTTTTGCTATTGCATCGCAAATCATAAATCTCTCAGCGATTAGGCATATGAGTAAAGGTATCAAGATAGAACTTGATCCAAAAATACATAGTGATTTTTTAGCAAGCGCCGGATTTATTCATACTAGCGATCAAGAAGATGCCATAAGTGATACGCTAAGTGAATTAAGAAGCGGAAATATCATGGATAGACTATTAATCGCTGATGTCGGTTTTGGAAAAACAGAAGTTGCGATGAATGCTATATTTGCTTGTGTAAAAAGCGGATATCAAGCCTGCATGATAGCACCGACGACTCTTCTCTCATCTCAGCATTATAAAAGCCTGATAGCAAGACTTGGTCCTTATGGCATAAGAATTGCAAAACTTGATAGATTTTGCAGTGCAAAAGAAAAAAAAGATGTTATTGCTAGGGCAAAAAGCGGCGAAGTTGATGTGATCATAGGCACTCATGCGCTTTTTGGCGTAGAGTTTGCCAAATTAGCTCTTGTGGTAATTGACGAAGAACATAAATTTGGTGTCAAACAAAAAGAGGCTCTAAAGGAGATGACACACGATGTTCATCTGCTTAGCATGAGTGCTACGCCAATTCCAAGAAGTCTCAACCTAGCTCTTTCAAGCGTTAAAACATTTAGTGAGATTTTAACTCCGCCACATGAAAGAGTAGGGGTTAGAACCTTTGTGAAAAGTTACGATGAAGCGATGCTTAAAGAGATAATACTCAGAGAGCTTAGAAGAGGCGGACAGATTTTTTATGTACATAACTCTATTGCTTCATTGGAAGATAAAAAAGCGTCACTGCTCAAGATCATTCCAAATCTAAAAATTGCGATCCTTCATTCTAAAATCAGCTCAAAAGAGACAGAAGATGAGATGATAAAATTTCAAAATGGAGAATTTGATATATTGTTATCAACCTCTATTGTAGAATCAGGCATACATATACCAAATGCAAATACTATGATAGTTGACGGATCAAATAATTTTGGAATGGCAGATCTACATCAGCTTAGAGGAAGGGTTGGCAGAGGATCGCGCGAGGGGTATTGTTACTTTTTGGTTGAAGATAAACTTTCCCTTTCCGAACAAGCAAAAAAGCGTCTTATTGCGCTTGAGTCACACTCGGATCTCGGAAGCGGAGCAGCTCTGGCTTTTCATGATCTTGAGATAAGGGGTGGGGGAAATATAATCGGCGAAGCACAAAGCGGCCATATAAAGCAGATAGGATATGGTTTGTATCTGCGAATGCTTGAAGATGCTATAAAAGAGCTTAGCGGCAAGAAAGAAGAGAAAGAAAAAAGTGTTGAAGTTAAGCTCGCAGTTGATGCATACCTCAGCGAAGAGTTGATAAATGAAGATAGACTAAGACTTGAGCTTTACAGAAGACTTTCTCTTAGCTCAAGCGTCGGCGAAGTTTATGAGATATCAAGTGAAATAGAAGACAGGTTTGGCAGGCTTGACAGGATAAGCAAACAGTTTATTGATATTATGGCAATAAAACTTATGGCAAAATCTAAAGGTATAACCAAAGTTTCGAGCTACAATGAAAATCTGTTTTTTGAGTTTGAAGATGTGAGCAAAGAGAGATTAACTATAAAAGCGCCAAGTAGAGATGATGATGATATCATCGCTACCGCATTTGGGTATTTAAAACAAGTTTAGTCAAATCATAATATATCATGAAGCTTGTTGGCGTCACTCATCCACGCTCTAAGCCCATCATAATCTTCGTTTTCAAGCAAGTTTTCAAAAATTTCAAGCTCTTTTTTAAAATATTTAATAGATTTTAGTACATTTGTTTTATTTTGTTTAAAGATGCTTTCCCACATAGCAGGAGAGCTTTTTGCTATGCGGCTCATATCCCTAAAGCCGCCGCCTGCAAGTGCAATGATACTTTTTGGATCTTCTTGTTTCATCACGCTATTAGCCAGCGCAAAACTTATGACATGGGGCATATGTGAAATGAAAGCGGCATGCTTGTCGTGTGAATTGCTATCCATATATATTATATTCATTTCTAAATTTTTATATATCTGTTCTACTAATTCAAGTTGTATTTTCCCACTTTGTTCTACATCGCAAAGAACAACAGTTTTGTTTTTATATAATCCATCAAAAGCTGCAGTAGGACCATGTTTTTCTGTACCTGTCATCGGATGTGTAGCCACAAAATTTTTTCTTATATTTTCAGGGATATTTTCACAGATCTGTTTTTTTGTGCTGCCTAGATCCATAATAGTACAATTTGGATCGATCGATTTGAGATTTTTAAAGATATTTATAATTCCATCAACCGGAATAGCCAAGATGATAAGTTCGCATTCAAAAATATCATCTAAATTTGTAGTTATTTTATCAACTAGTTTTAGACTTATAGCATCTTTAGTGTGGGTTTCATTGTGATCATAACCGATAAATTTTGCTTTTGGTAAAAAATGTCTTAAACTCAACCCAAGTGATCCTCCCATAAGACCCAAACCAACTATACCAACCGACTTTAAAACCATACTATACCTTTTAAAATTTTCAAATTATATCATAAGGCTAAAAAAATAATATCTATTAATCATCTATTAGCTAAAAAAAGATAAACTTTTACATTAGTATATAAATTCAAAGGTTTGTTACATGTTGAAAAAAACTTCATTGGTTTGGATGTCATTTGGCGCATTTTTGTTTGCTCAAAATATCACAAAAATTGAATATGAGGGACTCCATAGTCTTTCCCCCGCTATAATAAATGAGATTAGCGGTATAAAAGTCGGAGAAAATTTATCAAAAAATGCGCTTGATGCAGGCGTTAAAAACATAATGTCACAAGGTTACTTTAAAGATGTGACCGTTGAGATAAAAAACGGCGGCGTTGTTGTGTTTCATTTTGTTGAGAAGCCGGCAATCGCAAATGTAGAGATCAACGGTTATGGCTCAGAAGAATCAAATCAGAAATTGATCGAAGCAATGGGACTAAAAAGAGGTGAACTTTTTGATGATGCAAAAATGCAAAAAGCAAAAAGCGTTTTCCAGGCAAAGCTGGCAAGCGAAGGTGTGTATGATGCTACTGTCGATATCCAAACAAAAGCAGTTGGAGAAGGTAGCGTATCTTTGGTTTTTGATGTAAAAACAGGCGAAAAGATAAAGATAACAGATATTAAGTTTGTAGGAAACAGTGCTTTGAGTGATTCTGAACTTGAATCAGCTATGGTAAATAAAGAAGAGGGATGGTTTGGCTGGATTCCATTCTTAGATAGAGGTACAGCGTATCTGGGAGAGCTTGAAAAAGATGCATTTAGAATTAGAGATGCTTATGCAAAAGAAGGGTATATTGATGCTAGGGTATCAAAACCTGTTCTTAAGGTTGACAATAACAACAATGCAACTATAGAGATACAAGTAGATGAAGGTAAAAGATACAAAGTAGGCGATGTTACTATCAATCAAAATATTGAAGGTTTGGCAAATAACTTGAAAGACGAACCAAAACTAAAAAAAGGCAAATGGTTTGATATAGATAAAATGAGAAAGGATATTGCTTACATCCAAGAGCAAACAGCCAATCTTGGATATGCGTATGCAACTATTGAGCCAAATATCAGTAAAGATGAAGCGAACGGTTTGGTAAATGTTCAATACAATATCAATCCAGGCTCAAAAGTTACTATCAACGATGTATTAATTTCAGGAAACAATGAAACAAAAGACAGTGTTGTAAGAAGATACATATATCTAGCGCCGGGCGATACATATAGCCAAACAGATCTAAAAGATAGTAAAAATGCGCTTGGAAGAACAGGATTTTTTGAAACTTATGATATTACTCCCCAAAAGCTTAATGAAAACTCTATGAATCTTTTAGTTAATGTAAAAGAGGCTCCAACCGGCTCTTTCGCCATAGGCGGGGGATATAGCAGTTATGAAGGTTTTATGCTAAATGCCAGCGTTTCTGATAAAAATATCTTTGGAACGGGAATAGATGCCGGCATAGGAGCAGACCTATCAAAGGTTTCTACAAACTTTAGTCTCGACTTTACAAATCCAAGGGTTTGGGATTCTTTATATAGCTTATCTCTTGATATTCATAAGAAGAAGTATGATTATGATGATTATTCTTTGGACCAAACAGGAGCTTCACTTACTGTGGGCAGAGAGTTTATGAGACATTTTTATGCATACGGAGGATTGGCGTATGCAGACAATCAATCTGAAATATTAAATGATAACTATTTATCAGATACAACTTATAAGTTATTTTATGATGATAAATATGAAAAATATTCTGCGCTCTTAGGAATAAAGTTTGATAATACTGATGATTATTATGTTCCAAGAAGCGGATTTATAACAAGTTTAAACGGAGAAGTTGCTAAGCTTGACGGTAGCATAAATAAATACGGATATACGAATTATGGAGATTTTACAAAATTAAATGCAAAATTCGGCGCTTACTACGGGTTGGAAGATTGGATAAATTATGATCTTATTTTAAGATACAAAGCAAGAGCTTCATGGCTACACTCAAGCGGTGGATATATTCCTGTTGCGGAAAGACTATTTTTGGGTGGTATAGGAAGTGTTAGGGGGTATGATTCTTATTCAATATCACCGATATATAAATATACTCATGATGATGGTAGTGGCAATACGATTACTGATGACTTGAGAGTTGGAGGGACTTGGACATTTTCAAACAGCGTAGAAGCAAGTATTCCTATTTCACAAGAGGCAAAGATCCGTTTGGCATTTTTTGCCGATTGGGGCATACTGGGAAGCGATGATTTTGGCGGTCAAAATTTTGGCAATATAGACAGAGCATCTGCAGGTGCTGCTATAGAGTGGTTCTCGCCGTTTGGTCCTATAAACTTTGTATTTGCAAAAGCTATCAATCCTGAAGCGGGAGATAAAACTTCCAACTTTGAATTTTCTATGGGAACAAAATTCTAAAACTTATTATGCCAAACAAGTTTCGGCATAATATTTTATTTGCTATCAATCACTTCTATTTTAAAATCAGCCGGTTTTTCAATCTCTTTTAATACTTCTCTAAGCAGATATAACGGCTTATCTGAAATTATAAAAAGAGTATGGTCTGTAAATTTAAATCTAATTTTTGCGTCATCTGAAAATTCGAAGATCGAAAGTGTGATAGAATACAAAAATGCATGCCATTTTAGTATATTTTTACTAGGTAATATAGATTTGAATTTTTTATATACAGATTGTTTAATTTTTGCTTTTTTACCGACTCTAAGTAAAAGAGCTGTTAAGATTATCTGTTTGTGCGTAAAACCATAGTTAAGCTCTTCCAGGGCTATATAAAAAGAGTGTTTATGCGCCTTGTATATAGTTAAGTTCTTGCCTATCTCACTCATTGTTATGGCATTTTGAAGCTCTTGCATATATATTTTTTTTATTTCAAAATTTGAGCTAAAAATTTCTGCCAATTTCTTAATAGCCTGCCTTTTTTGACTCGCTAATTTCACGCCCATGGGAGAATTAAATCTATCGAGTATGTTTTGCATGCTCGGATTTATGTTGTTTGGAAATTTTAAATTGGAGTTTTTTAAAAAGTGAGTTAAAAATACCCCTTCTCTAACCCCAACCCCGCTTGTTATAACATTTTTGGCTTCTATATGCTTGGCAATTTCTAAAAATATCAAAATACCCTCTCTAATGGTATCATATCTATCGGGACTGATCTCAAATGATTTAAGATTGTCCATATTGCTTGAAACGATACTGTCTAGGAACTCTTCATATTCATTTAACCTATATTTAAACCCATGCAGTTTATTTAAAGGGTAATTTGATCTCTGTATTATTACATTTGCTATTGTTCTTGCACTTCCTCCGATCGCTACAACGGTTTCTTGTTTAAAGCTTTTTGGTAGATTTGATAACTCTTGTTTTATAAATTCTTTGGCTTCTTCTATTTTTTCATTATTGTCAAAAAATAACTCTTTTAGTCTCACCGTTCCGAGGTTAAGCGAATATGTATCTTCTATCCTGCCATTTCTGATAAGCGTCATATCGGATGATCCTCCACCTATATCAACAGTGATCAGATCTTTTTTTGTTAAAAGATTAAGTGTTGCTATACCGCCATAATATGCTTCTTTTTTGCCATCTATGACTTTTATATCAAGTTTTAGCTTATCTTTTATAAGTTGTATAAAATCTTTGGAGTTGGGCGCATCTCTAAGAGCCGATGTGGCAACACAGATTATTTTGTATGCTTTGTAGTTTTCTATAGTTTGTTTAAAGGAGCTTAGTGCGTTGTAAGCTCTCTTTATTCCGACAGGCTGTAAAAGACCCCCATTATTATAGGCACCTTCGCCTATCCTGACTTTGCTTTTTTGTTCGCAAATAAGCTTAAAGCCGTATCTGCTGCTTTGTTCATATATTGCAAGTCTGGCAGAATTGGAACCTATGTCAATAATCGCGGTTCGTTTATGCATTTTAATATTCGTTTTGTAATTGCTCGTATTTAAACATCAATTCATCTGTGTTTTCAACATTGTTTGGATCAGGGATGATACAATCAACAGGACAAACAGCAATACACGATGGCTCATCATAGTATCCAACGCACTCAGTACAGCGATCAGGATCTATAAAATATACCGGCTCATTTTCTTCGATCGCATCATTTGGACACTCTTCGCGACATGCGTCGCATGCTATACAATCATCACCTATCATTAAAGCCATTTTTTAAATTCCTTTTTTTAAAATTTTTAAGAGTTATAACCGATTATTGCTTATTATTTATTTAAATGGATTTAATTTTATAATTTTAGCTATTTGGTAGGCAATATCAAAGTCGCGATCGTTCCGTTTGTCTCTTTTCTATTTTTTAGAGTTATAGTTGCTCCAAGCGCTTCCGCTGCGCTTTGAGCCAAAAAAAGTCCAAGTCCTACTCCGCTTGACTCTCGTGATCTGACAAAAGGAGCAAATAGATCCTTTGTTTCATCGATCCCGCTTCCTTCATCAATGACCTCTATGATAAGATCGTTTTTTTTGAGTTTTGTATTGAACCAAATATTGTGATTTTCGGGAGTAAATTTAAATGCATTCTGAACAAAATTTTGTATTATTTGATTTAGTAGCAGCGGTTGTAGTTTTAGATTTAAGCTTTCAGGTTTTATATCATATTTAAAGTTCTTTTTTTGGCTTTCTGCCAATAATCTAAAGCCTTCCATTTTATTTTTTAAAAATTTTATAACATCAACATTTTGCGGCTCTTCAAGCTGGGCTCCCTCTTGACGGCCAAAATCCAAAATCGAAGATATTGTTTTGTTCATTTCATCAATTGATATTATATTTTGGTTTATGGCATCTTTTAATTTATTAATAGAGAGATTTTTTTTTAACAGTGTTACTTGATTTTTTGTCTTCATGACTGCAAGCGGTGTTTTAAGCTCATGCGCAGAACCGATAAAGAGCTCTTTTTGATATTTTATGTAGTTTCTAATTCTGCCGGTTAGATTATTGATGGCCCTCGCAACAGGGTAAAATTCATTTGGTAGTGTAGAGAGATCTATATTTTTAAGCATATGCTCATCCATATTGGATAATTTAATTCTGATGGTATTTATAGGGGAAAGAAGCATACTGCTTAGAAAATACGCATATATCACGATTATCACCATTCCTATGATATTGATAAGTAAAATAATTTTATAAATGTTGGTTTGCAGTTCTCTGGATTCTGTAACATTGCTTTTAATGGAGAGATATTTCTTTGTTTTTGCTTGTTTATCTATTTTGTAAGGTATATGCAGTTCAGCAAAATGCTGCTTGTGTCTGTTTTTGCTCTTTAAAATTGAGGTGATGATAGGATCATTTATATCAGTCGTAATGATATTTACATCTATATTGAGCGTTTGTCTTAAAGCTTCTCTATGTGAAGGTAAGTTTTTTTCTATATCGGGATATGTTGCAAATAGATAATTCGCATCCTTCAATAGCTGTTCATCTATTCTTTTATCAACCATATAAGTAATATATGTAAAAATAATTGCAGAAAAAAACATAACCAGCATTGTCATAGCAATGCTAAGTTGTATGAGGAAATTTACTCTTATACTTTTTTTGGAAAACAAAATCTATAGCCTCTTCTTCGCACTGTTTCGATTGTTGTTATTCCAAGTGGTTTATCCATTTTTTGTCTGATCTGATTTATGGCAACTTCTATAACATTTGGCGTTACAAGTTCCGGTTCTTCCCATATTGCATCAAGAAGCTGTTCTTTTGAAACAATTTGATCTTTATGCATCGCTAAGTGAGTCAATACTTCAAAAGGCTTGCCTTTTAGTTCGATCTCTTCGCCGTTGTATATTATTTTTTCTTCTTCAGGATTGATGATAAGATTGCCGATCTCAATTATGTTTGAACCGCCAAAGCGTAATTTTGCTTCGAGCCTAACTAGTAGAATTTCAAAATCAAACGGTTTTTTGATATAGTCATCAGCTCCTGCTCTAAGCGCTTCTATCTCGCTTTCTCTATCATCTCTGGCAGACAAAACAACAATTGAAGTTTTTGGAGAAGCCGATCTTATCTCTTTTATGAGATCGATACCGTTTCCGTCAGGCAGCATCCAATCAAGCAATACAAGATCATAAGTCCTAATTCCTATATAGTATCTGCCGTCATTTAAATTTTCGGCAACATCATTTTGATATCCGAACTCTTTCAGCCCATCTGAGAGAGTTTTGCTTAGTGTTACTTCATCTTCTATAATCAGTATTCTCATTCATACTTTCCTTGTACGCTTGTTGCGTTTAAGTTTTTTTTAATTATATCAAAAATTTGAAGTATTTTAATACTTTTTTAAAAATTCCAAGTTTTACTTAAAGCCACTCGGCAATTTTTTAAAATATCAGGTTTGGTGAATTTGATGTATAGAGTTTTTATTTGAGGATATTTTGAAATTAGAATATCCTTTGTGCCCAGAAGCGCATCTTCCAGTAAACCGTATTTTTTTATTTTGAGGTTATCGGTTACGATTTGTACTGCATCGGCATAGTTTAAAAAGTCATCTTTTGTATATTTATACTCTATGTTTATATCTATGATAAGATTTTGAGTTTTTTCTCTTTCAAAATCCAATATGCCGATAATCGTTTGGATTTTAAGACTTTCTATATGTATGGTCATTATATGACTTTTCCCTCTTCTTTGTTGAATATTCTTTTTATATTTGGAATATGTTTATAAAATACTATCCAAGAAATTATCCAAAGCGGTGCATGGGCAATGTTCGGAGTTATGATATAGCTTGCTGCTATTAGGACAATAAGCGCAATTAATGATGAAAGTGATGATATTTTTAAAACTTTTGCCGATATTAACCAAACTATTATGGCTACAAGTGTAGGCAATGGAAGCAGAACAAGCAGTACCCCAAGCGCAGTTGCAACACCTTTGCCGCCTTCAAAGTTCAAATAAGGGGAAAAGCAATGCCCGACAACACTTAAAACCGCTATTGTCCATAGAACATCTCTATTTAGTCCAAGCACCATAGCAATAATAACTACAATAGCACCCTTTAGCGCATCAAGAGCCAGCGTAGCAATGCCTAGTTTTTTAGCAAGTGCTTGATCTTTTTCTTTTACTACTCTAAGTACATTTGTAGCGCCTATATTTCCGCTTCCGGCATTTTTAACATCAACGCCCGCAAATTTTTTAGCCAAAAGATATCCAAAGGGAATGCCGCTTACAAGATAGGTTAAAATGTAGAAAAATAGATTGATATTTATAAAGTCCATAAGTAGCCTTGTTAAAAAAATAGAGCCTAATTTTATCCGAATTTTGATAAAATTGTCTAATTTAACTTGAAAGAGTATTTTAAAAAGGCAAAGTGTGAACCTAAAAACTGAAATCAACAGACTCAAGAATAAGCTTGGCGTAACCATTGCTGCGCACTATTACCAAAGAGATGAAGTATTTGATATAGCTGATATTGTCGGCGACTCGCTTGAGTTGGCAAGAAAGTGTCAAAATGATCCAAATGAGTGGATAGTATTTTGCGGCGTTGAATTTATGGGGCAAAGCGTTAAGGTTATCTCTTCAAATAAAAGAGTTTTGATGCCCAAGATCGCTTATTGCGCAATGGCAAAAATGATCGACGAAATATATTTTGATAAAAATGTAAAATATCTAGAAGATTACGGCATCAAAAAAGAAGAGATCTTGCCTATTACTTATATCAACTCAGATGTAAGTGTAAAAGCAAAAGTAGGTGAGATGGGCGGCATGGTCTGCACAAGCGCAAATGCATATAAGATTATACAAAAAGGGCTCTCAAGCGACAAAAAGATACTATTTGTTCCGGATCGCTGCTTGGGGCAGAACTTTGCAAATCAAATGGGGCTGAAATCTTGTGTGATAGGTGTGGGTGAATGTGATCCAAAAGAGGCAGATGTGATATGCTATAACGGATTTTGTTCGGTTCATCAGCTATTTACTACCAAAGATATAGAATTTTACCGCAATAAATATCCCGATATCAAAATAGCAGTACATCCTGAGTGTGATCCCGGCGTAGTTGCAATGGCTGATTTTACCGGTTCTACATCACAGCTTATAAAATATGTAAATGAGTTGCCGTTAGATCAAAAGGTTGCAGTAGGGACTGAATATAATCTAGTAAATCGAATGAGGGATAAAAATACTTATGTTTTATCTTCTACGAAACCCCAGTGCCCTACTATGAACGAGACAACTTTGGAAGATTTGTACAATACCCTCAAATCCATAGAAGACGGTAAGCCGATAAATGAGATATTTGTTGATGAGCATACGGTAAAATATGCAAAACTGGCACTAACAAGAATGCTTGAGATCGCATAAGGAGCTTGTATGCATAAAGAATCTTTTATCAAATCAGTTATAGCAGAAGATATAGGCAGGGGCGATCTTTTTAGTTTCTTTGGAGAGTCTAAAAATGTGGAAGGTTATATAATAGCCAAAAGTAACGGTGTCTTTGCCGGAAGAGAATACGCAGATATTTTTACAAGGCTTTATCCCATAACGATAGAGTGGCTGGTCGAAGATGGGCAAGAGTTTTTTAAAGGTGAAAAACTGCTATTTGTTAGAGGTGACAATAAAACTATATTGGCTCTTGAGAGGTCGATACTCAATATCATTTTGCATGCAAGCTCTATCGCAACTTTAACTTCCAAATATGCAAAAGCGATCAAGGGAACAAATGTCAAATTGCTCGATACTAGAAAAACAAGACCAATGTTAAGGGTATTTGAAAAGTATGCAGTTAGATGCGGGGGAGGGATAAATCATCGTATGGGGCTTGATGATGCTCTGATGCTCAAAGATACCCATTTGGCTACTATTGATGATCTGCCAAGCTATATCAAGCTTGCCCGTAAAAATATTCCTTTCACGACTGCTATCGAGATAGAGTCAGAGAGCATTGAGAGTGCTAAGAGGGCGATGGAAGTGGGTGCTGATATAGTTATGTGCGACAATATGAGCATCGAAGATATGAAACAAGTAGTCGTATTTAGAAATGCAAATTATCCACATGTGCTTATTGAGGCAAGTGGAAATATCACACTAGATACTATTGGAGAGATTGCAAAAACCGGTGTTGATGCGATATCGACGGGAAGTATCATCCATCAAGCAAATTGGATAGATCTATCTATGAAGATAGCCAATTAATATCGTTTTTTTGAGATAAAAGCAAGCGAATGAAAGTGAATGCAATATCATTATCAAAAGTATTTGATAAGATTTAAGTTTTGATTATTGTATCAAAAAAAGATAAATAATAGTATAATAAGTAAAATTTAAAAGTGAGTATAATGCAACAAAGAACTATAAAAAAGCCGGTTGAAGCCGTAGGGATCGGACTGCACAAAGGCGAGCCTGTCAAACTTAGACTTGAGCCGTTAGGGTCTGATAGCGGTATAGTTTTTTATAGAGAAGATCTGGGCTTGACAATTCCGCTTGCCCCCTCAAGTGTTATAGATACGCAGATGGCAACCGTCATAGGAAACGAAAAAGGTTTTATCTCTACTATAGAGCATTTTCTCTCAGCTATATATGCTTACGGAATAGACAATCTCAGGGTAATTGTAGACGGCAATGAGATGCCTATCATGGACGGTTCGGCAATATCGTTTTGTTTACTTATTGATGAAGCAGGCATACAAACGCAAGATACTCCAAAAAAAATATTAAGAATATTAAAGCCTATTGAAGTAAAAGAGGGAGATAAATTCGTAAGATTTAAGCCAAGCGCTAAAGCCACATTTGATTTTAAGATATTTTTTGATCATCCGGCCATCTCCGAACAATCATACTCTTTTACGCTGAGTACGAAAAATTTTGTAGAGCAGATAGCAAGAGCTAGGACTTTTGGATTTGCAAAAGATATACAGTATCTCCAAAGTAAAAATCTTGCTCTTGGCGCAAATTTACAAAATGCCATAGGGCTCGATGACCACAAGATACTTAATCCTGAAGGACTTAGATTTGATAATGAATTTGTTAGGCACAAGATACTTGATGCCATGGGCGATATGATGGTGGGGGGATGTTCTGTGCTTGGAGCGTATGAATCATTTGCCGGAAGTCACAAGCTAAATTCACAATTAATTGCAAAACTAAAAGAACATAGCGATAGCTATGAGATAGTATCAGTTGAAGCATTGGAGAGCAGAGAGTTTGAAAAAAGCTTCGCAACAGTATGATATAATCATAATATCAATAGCTTCTCCGTTTTTGGTAGGCTTATATGAAAACGGAAGACTTATAAAAACATTTGAGAGTAGTGAAAAAATATCTGATACGCTATTGGAACTATTGATACCGTTAATAGAAAAGTATGATATAAATTCTATCATTTATACCAGCGGACCGGGCAGTCATATGGGTACCAAGTTGGCATACATCATAGTTAAAACCATAGAAATAACAAAAAATATAAAATGCAAAGGAACTCTTGGTTTTGAGTTCAACAATAATTTGCCTATAAAAGCACTCGGCAATCTATACTTTATCAAAGAAAAAGAGAATATAATTATAAAAAAATTTGAGCCGGCGCAAAATAACTCTTTTTCATTACCGCAAAATCTTGAAATGATTAGACTTGAAGAGAGTGAAAAGCCCATACATATTTTACCGGCTGTTTAAAGGTTATTGATTGTTAGTAAGTGTTCCTGCAACCAGCGCAAATTTAGGTCCCGGTTTTGACTCTTTGGGACTTTCTATTGATTTGAGAAATGAAATTTCGATCAAGCCGTCTAATTTCCTGAGCATATCAACAAGCGGTGAAGGTTCCGAAAATATAAAAATAAGAAAAAATCAACTGTTTTTGGATATTTTCAACACCCACTACAAAAGACTTGCCGGCAGAGAGGATAATTTTAGATTTGAATTTATAAACCGCATACCGATATCTCGCGGACTTGGCAGCTCATCCGCAGTAATAGTTGCAGCGATCGCTTCAGCTTATGCGGCGGCAGGAGTACACTACACAAAAAGAGAAATACTAAATATAGCTTTTACATACGAGAGACATCCTGATAACATTACACCTGCAGTTATGGGTGGATTTAATGTGGCATGTGTTGAAGATGATAAAGTTTATAGCAAGAAGAGAAGACTGCCTGATTATTTAAAAGCAATTTTAGTTGTTCCCAATAAAACTATAAGTACGGCAAAATCTCGTACAACTCTGCCAAAGGTATATTCAAAAGAAGAGACAGTTTACTCTCTTTCGCACTCAGCATATATGACGGCTCTCTTTATGACCGAGTCTTGGGATCTGTTAAAAATTGCGTCAAAAGATAAGCTCCATCAAACGAGAAGAATGAACATGATGCCTGAACTCTTTGATGTTCAAAAAACAGCATTAAGCAATGGTGCATTAATGAGTACTCTTTCCGGTAGCGGCTCAACATTTTTTTCTCTATGTTATCAAGACGATAGCCAAAAGCTCTCACAGGCACTGAAAAATAAATTTACAGGCTTTAGAGTATTGACATGCAATTTAGATAATCATGGCTTATTGGTAAAGAGTTAAACACTTTTTGGGTATAATATATATGTTAAAAAGAAAACCTATTAGAATGTGTATAGTTTGTAAACAAAGGGGTTTCCAAGATACTCTCATAAGACTTCAGCACAAAGAAGATAATATATTTTTATTTCAAGGATTTGGTCGAAGTTTTTATGTATGCCATAATTGTATGGATGATGCTAAAAAAAGAGTAGGTTTGGCAAAGCGTTTTAAAGTAAACAGTGAAAATTTTGATAAGTTACTAAAGGAGATTGATGGATAAGGTAAAAATCCAAGATGTTGCCGCTGAGGTCGGACTATCCAATTCGGAAGTTTTAGAAAAAGCAAATGAGTTAGGTTTTAATGTTAAAGCAGCTTCGAGTTCTATAAGCATCAAAGATGCGGAAGTTTTATTTGATTATATTGTAAGCGGTAAATTACCAAACGGTTTTAGCAAGCCGGTAAAAGAAGAGCCTAAACAAAAAAAGTCCGCTAAGAGCGCAAAAGAAAAAGAAGTGAGCATTGTAGCCGAGCCAAAAGATGTTACTGTAAAAGAAAAACCCAAAAAAGCAGTTAAAGAAGGCATTAAAGTAACTTCAAAATCAGGTATAACAACTATAGAGAAAAAAGACTCTGATATACTAGCAGGTATGACCATAGTAAGACAGAAAAGCGCTGCTCCTGCCACTCAACAAAAAGTTAAAACCTTAGATGTATCTGCAGCTAAAAAGAAAAAAGCAAAAAAACCGATCGTTCAAAAAGAGAGCGGTTCAAAAGTTGAAATTGGTGATAGAGATTTTATGGGTAACGGTTTTGAGCTTTATGATGAAGAAGAAGTTGTGTTGCTCGATTTTTCTGATAAAAATATTTATGAAGAGATGAAAAGACAAGAGCAGAGAAGAAAAGAGGAACAAAACAAAAGACCAATAATATTTTCTAAGGCACTTGGACAGCAGCAGAGCAGCTTGAGCCGAGGCGGAAGAAAAAGAAAAAAATATCCAAGAACCGAAGAGAGAGCAGAAAAAGTAACATCTATCGAGATTCCTGAAAATGTTCGTGTATATGAATTTGCTGAAAAGATAGGCAAAAGTGTCGGTGAAGTAGTAAAAGTACTATTTTCGCTAGGAACAATGGTTACAAAAAACGACTTCCTTGATAAAGATTCAATTGAAATACTCTCAGATGAGTTTGAAGTCGAAGTAACTACTATAAATCCTCTTGATGCTCTTGATTATGTTGGTGTTTATGACAGCAATAAAGATGTAAATCCTGTCGAGAGACCTCCTGTTATCACTATCATGGGGCATGTTGACCACGGTAAAACATCACTTCTTGATAAAATAAGATCAACTAAAGTTGCCGCGCGTGAAGTAGGAGGTATTACTCAGCATGTCGGCGCTTATCAAATAGAAAAAAACGGTAAAAAAATTACATTTATCGATACTCCGGGACATGAAGCATTTACAGAAATGAGATCCCGCGGTGCTCAAGCTACTGATATCGTTATTATCGTTGTGGCGGCAGATGACGGTGTTATGCCTCAAACAAAAGAAGCTATAAATCACGCAAAAGCCGCAGGAGTTCCTATTATTGTAGCTATTAACAAGATGGATAAAGAGAGTGCAAATCCGGATATGGTAAAAGCACAGCTTGCCGAGCTTGGAATTACCCCGATAGATTGGGGCGGAGATTATGAGTTTGTTCCGGTATCGGCTCATACAGGCCTTGGAATAGAAGATTTGTTAGATGTTATTTTGCTTCAAGCTGAGATAATGGAGCTTAAAGCAGATCCAAAAAGAAATGCTAAAGCTATAGTTATAGAAAGTTCAGTAGAAAAAGGTTTTGGTCCGGTTGCAAATATTATCGTTAAAGACGGAACACTGAAAGTCGGCGATAATGTTATAGTCGGCAAAACTTACGGTCGTATCAAAGCCATCAAGCTAGATACCGGCGTAAATGCAAAAGAGGTAGGTCCTAGCACTCCGGCTGCAATCGTTGGACTTAATGAAGTTCCGAGTGCCGGTGAAATTATGATTGCAATGGATAGTGAAAAAGAAGTTAGAGAGCTATCAGGTAAAATTGCAGAGTATGATAGAGCAAAACAGCTTTCAAGATCCACAAAAGCATCTTTGGATGATTTGTCTGCGCTTATTGCCGAAGGTCAGCTAAAAGCGCTTTCTGTTATCGTAAAAACAGATGTTCAAGGCTCACTTGATGCTATAAAATCAAGTTTGGAAAAACTAAGAAACGAAGAAGTAAAAGTAAATATAGTTCACGAAGGCGTAGGAAGTATCACGGAGAGCGATGTTGCGCTTGCCGGAGCAGGCGAGAAGATCTTGATACTTGGGTTTAATGTTAAGCCAAACAGCAGCGTAAAACAAAAAGCAAAAGAGCTTGGTGTTGATATAAGAACATACTCTATCATATATGCACTGCTTGACGATGTTAGATCAATTCTTGGCGGAATGATGAGTCCGATCATAAGTGAAGAAGTTGTCGGAACTGCTGAAGTTAAAGAAACATTCTCTGTTGCTAAAATTGGAACAATTGCCGGCTGTAAAGTTAACGATGGTGTTGTCACTAGAGGAAGCATGGCTAAAGTTCTTAGAAGCGGCGAAGAGATCTATGTAGGCAAGATAGCATCGCTTAAGCGTTTCAGCGATGATGTTAGAGAAGTTAAGAGCGGATATGAGTGCGGTATCGTACTTGATGGATTTAATGATATTCAAGTAGGCGATACTATAGAAGTTTATAAAAATGTTGAGGAACAAGCGTCGCTATGACACATGAAGAGATAAAACGACATAGAGTTGAATCAGTCCTAAAAGAGATAATACCAAGCGCATTGGCAACTTTAGACGATCCTATGATAAACACGCTTAATGTGACAGATGTTGTATGCTCTAAAGGTAGAAGTGATGCTAGGGTTTATCTAGATAAAACTATGATAAATGAAGATGAGCAAAAAATAATTTTAAAAAAATTACACTCACTTGCATCATATATTCAAAACCATTGCAAACAAAGTGAAGGTTGGTTTAAAGCTCCATATTTTACTTTCGAATTCGATACACAGCTTGATACTATCAACAAGATGGAAGAGTTGTTTGCAAAAATGCATAAAGAGATAAAGGGCGATGATGAGAAGTGATATTTATGATAATATAGAAAAGATTATTCAAAGTCTAGGGGCTTCTCTTTATGATATAGAAGTCGTTAGTGAATTTGACGAAACTATTTTGAGAGTTATGATAACAAAACAAGGCGGGGTTAACCTTGATGATTGCGCTGAAGTATCTCGTGAATTATCACTATTTTTAGATGTAAATCCTCCTATGGAACATGCATATAGACTGGAAGTAAGTTCTCCGGGCATTGAGAGAAAATTAATTAAACCAAAACATTTTATTCAGTCGATAGGTGAAAAAGTAAAATTAAAGATCGTCGAAGTCGGTCAGGTTATAGGGTTACTTAAAGATGCAAATGAAAAAGAGATAACAATAGATATTGACGGTGAAACAAAAGTTTTTACTTATCCTCAGATCAACAAAGCTCGTACATATTTTGAATGGTAACAGATTCTAACAATCATCAATTTTTTATGCAACTTGCCATTGATGCGGCATGGAAAAATCAACTTTTAACATATCCAAATCCGGCAGTTGGAGCTGTAGTGACAGAAGAGGGAAAAATTTTAAGCATTGAAGCTCACAAAAAAGCGGGAAGTTCACATGCGGAAGTAATAGCTCTTGTGAATGCTTATGAAACTAAAAGTGGGGAAAAAGTTAATTTTGACAAGAATGACTCTTATGCTTCGCATGAATTTCTCAAAAGTCTGCCCAAAGATTTTTTTTCAAAATGTTCTATTTATGTTACCTTAGAGCCTTGCTCTCATGAAGGTAAAACTCCATCTTGCGCATCTCTTTTGGGTGAGTTGAATTTTAGCAATGTTTGTATTGCATGTAAAGACCCCATAGATAAACATAGCGGTGGCGCAGAGTATCTGAAAAGCCTTGGCGTTAATGTAAAATTTGGCATCTTGAAGGAGGAGGCAAAAGAGCTCATAGAACCTTTTGTTATTTGGCAAAAACGCGCATTTGTAGTTTTTAAATTGGCGCAAAGCTTAAATGGACGAATCGGCGGAAAAAATATAAGTTCACTTGCTTCAAGAACTCATATGCACAGCATTAGAAATGTATGTAGTAAGCTTTTGATCGGCGGTTCAACGGTTAGGATAGATAGACCAACATTGGATAGCAGACTGGTTAAAGGCAAAGCACCTGATATATTTATATATTCAAAAGATGAAAAAACGATAGATAAAAGCATTCCTCTTTTTAATATAGAAAATAGAAGTGTTGATATAGGCAATAATTTAGATTTTCTTAAAACCCCATCTCTAGTTATGATAGAAGGCGGTGGAAAAATGCTGGAAGCTTTAAAAGATAAGATCGATTGGTTTTTAGTCTATCAAGCGCCGACTTTAAGCACTAACAAGTTATCATATAATATAGATTTAAAGCTTAAAACATTATATATAGATAAAAAGGAAGAGGATATTATAATATGGAGCAAAAAGATATGACAATAGATGAAAAACAGCAAAAAATAATTGGAATGTTTAATGATATCGCTCCGACATATGATTTGGCAAATAGAGTTTTGAGTTTCGGTATAGATAGAGAGTGGAGAAAAAAAGGCTGTGATAAAGCATTTGAGATATTGGGACTTGATAAAATATCACAAATAGCAGATGTTGCTTGCGGAACAGGCGATCTGCTTCTTTATTGGAAAGAAAGAGCTGAGAAAAAAAGTATAAAAGTAGACAGCTTTGTCGGCATAGATCCTTCGTGCGGAATGCTTGAAATTGCAAAAGAGAAGGTGAAATTCGCTAAGTTCATAGAAGGAGAGGCTCAAGCTATGCCCCTTGATGATGAAAGTTGTGAGATAGTTTCTATATCATACGGTATTAGAAATGTTATGGATAGAAAAAAAGCTTTTAGTGAATTTAACAGAGTATTAAAGAAAAATGGGATGGTTGTGATCTTAGAATTTACAAAACAAGACAAAACATCAATAGTGTCAAAAATAGTTAATTTTTATATGAAAAAAATTCTTCCTGTAATAGGCGGATTTGTATCAAAAAATTATGATGCTTACAAATATCTTCCAGATTCAATAGAAGGATTTTTGACAACAAAAATGCTTGAAGATGAATTAAAGGCAAGCGGTTTTGAAATAAAATATACAAAATCGTTTTCACTTGGCATATCCACATTGTTAGTTGCTCAAAAATCCGTTAGAGAATAATTTTGTCAAATTCAGCGATTATGAGCGTATCGTCGCTCAATACCAAGATCAAATCGTTGCTTGAATCAACATTTATGCATATTTTGGTAGAGGGCGAAGTCTCATCTGCTACTTATCACACAAGCGGACATCTCTATTTTTCTATCAAAGATAAAGAAAGTTCACTTAAATGTGTGATGTTCAAATCAAGCGTATCAAAGTTAAAATTCAAAGTTGAAACGGGGCAGCATATAGTTGTAAACGGATCAATTAGCGTTTATATCCCAAGAGGTGAATATCAACTCTATGCGCTCGATATTGAACCCTTTGGACAAGGCGCTCTAGCTCTTGCTTATGAGCAACTTAAGGCCAAGCTTCAAGAAAAAGGATATTTTGATCCCGCTACAAAAAAACCTATTCCTAAAATAATTAATTCATTAGCGCTTGTTACGGCAAAAGATAGCGCAGCTTTACATGATATGTTAAAGATTATAAACAAAAGATGGCCGCTTTTAGATATTACTATTATTGATACATTGGTTCAAGGCGACAATGCGCCGGAGCAGATCTCAAAAGCTATACGCTATGCAGATAAACTAAAAGTAGATGTTATTGTACTGGCAAGAGGCGGAGGAAGCAAAGAAGATTTGTGGGCATTTAATAGTGAAATAGTAGCCGATGCCTTGCATTTTGCCACAACACCAACGGTTAGCGCTATCGGGCATGAGATCGATATTATGATAAGTGATTTTGTTGCCGACCTAAGAGCGCCCACTCCAAGCGCTGCTATGGAGATGATACTGCCTGATAAATTTGAAATATTACAAATTTTAGCAAACTATCTCGATGATATAAAAAGATTTTTTGAACATCAGAGCGCTTTAAAAACAAAAATTTTAAGTGAGATATATCAAAATCTTATATTGAATTCACCGACAAATAAAATGAAAACAATGAGTGCAAAATATGAACAAGTTATTATTGATCTGAAAAATATTATTGATTTTAAATTATCCGCTATTGAGAATTTGCCAATTGATATAACTAATTCTTTAAAAAATTTTATAACTCATAGATTGGTTCAAAAAGAACAAGTTTTAACCAATGTATACGAACAGCTTTTATCTCTTGATCCTAGAAAAAGAGTAGTTGATGGATGGGCTCAAGTCTTGGTGGATGATAAATTGATTAAGTTGGAGAATATTAATATCGGTCAAAAGTTTGTACTTCAAGATAAAACCACAAAATTAATTGCCATATGCAAAAAGAAGTCTAAGATTTAAAGATATTTAGGTGGAGTGCCACGGCTTTTTTAAAGCCTTGCAGTGATAGCATTTGTCATTGCAAACAAAGTGAAGCAACCCAGTTGTTTAAAGATAATTTTTTAAAATTTCAGGTATATCTATTGATCCATCCTCGTTTTGATAATTTTCCATTATGGCTATAAGCGTTCTGCCGACTGCAAGCGCTGAGCCGTTTAGCGTATGAACAAAACTATTTTTACCGTCTTCTTTATATCTGATTTTTGCTCGTCTTGCTTGAAAATCTCTTGTATTTGATATAGAGCTTATCTCTCTATATTTATTTTGTCCCGGAAGCCATACTTCTATATCGACTGTTTTTGCAGCGCCAAATCCAAGATCCCCTCCGCAAAGCATCACAAGTCTATGTGGAAGCCCAAGCATAGTCAATAGATTTGAAGCATTTTCTACCATCATATCAAATATTTCATCACTTTTGTTAGGATGAGTTATAGCAACCATTTCAACTTTGTCAAATTGGTGCTGCCTGATCATTCCTCTTGTATCTCTTCCTGCGCTTCCTGCTTCTTTTCTGAAGCACGGAGTATAAGCTGTCATTAGGATGGGAAGTGAATTTACATCAATAATTTCATCATTATACAAATTTGTCAAAGGCACTTCTGCTGTGGGGATAAGATATAGATCTTCATCATTTATTTTAAAAAGGTCTTCTTCAAACTTTGGCAGCTGCCCTGTACCTAAAAGCATATTTGAGTTGTTCATGAGCGGCAAGTTAAACTCTTCAAATCCGGCTTTTGCATTTGTATCTAAAAAGAAATTGATCAAAGCCCGTTCTAATTTAGCGCCTTGCCCTTTTAGTACAGAAAAGCGGCTTTTAGCGAGTTTTACGCCTCTTTCAAAATCAATCCATCCGTTTGTAACACCAAGATCCCAATGCTCTTTTGGCTCAAATCCAAACTCTTTAGGCTTCAAAACTTTTTTAATCTCTACATTGTCATTTTCGTTTGCGCCTTGCGGAACATCGTCATCCGGAAAGTTTGGGATTACAAGGCTTAACGATTCAAGGTCTTCATTTGCTATCCTCACATCATCTTGAAGTTTTGAAAGCTCTGCTTTAAGGCTGTCAAGTTTAGCCTTTAGCTCATTTGTATCAAGCCCTTTTTGTTTATATTCACCAAAAAGTTTTGACAATCTATTTTGTTCAGCCCTTTTGGCTTCAAATGTAGAGTTGGCATCTTTTAAAGAAGCAAAAAGTTCTTTCAAGTTGCCTAGTATCTCGGGAGCTACTCCTTTCTTTGAAAGTCTTGCGCTCGCCTCATCAAAGTTATTTTGGAGATATTTCAAATCAATCATAAAAAACCTTACATCAAATATATTGCCCGTATTATATAAAAAAAGTCTCAAAGGCTAGGTTAAAGTGCCACTTGTGATAATATTTATGACACTAATTGTGTAATGTAAGCTCTTTTAATTTGTATTTTAACACTGCGCCACCAAAGATAATAGTGCTTTTGAAAGGCAAGTATTTACCGTATGTTTGTATGCTCATTCATATTGCATCGATCATATCTGAAGATGACGGTGTAAATCACTATGGAGCTCGTTG
>DYLZ01000056.1 GCA_020721775.1 Sulfurovum sp. | reverse complement strand
AGTTTAAAGACTCTTTTGTGTATGAAGAGATAAAAGATTTTATACAGAAATATATCAACGATAAGAGTTTTGGAAGCTAAACCTTGATCCTGCCGGATAATGCTCGTGAAAGCGATATCATATCTACATTTTCAAGCTCCACACCTGTGGGTACGCCTTGTGCAATTTTTGTAAATTTGATATCAAAATCTTTGAGTTTATCTTCAATATAAAGTATCATAGTATCAGTTGCTATGCTCGGAGGAAATGCAAAAATGATCTCACTAACACCTTTTACAGCATTTTGCAAATGCTCTTCATCAAGATCATTTATCTCGCTTATAACATAATATATCCCGTCAAACTGTCCGCTCTCTTCGATGACAAGTATATCCTTTGCACTTTGAACGATACACAAAAGCGAACTATCTCTATATGGGTCGGCGCATATCGAACATAATTCATTTTCACTCATATTGTGGCATTTAGAGCATTTTCGTATATTTGCAACTCCGTTTTCAATGGCATGAGCCAGCTTCATCGCTGCAAAACTATCAACTGCAACACAATGATAAGCAAGCCTAATGGCGGACTTTTTACCGATAGTAGGAAATGACTCAAATGCATTTACTAAGTTTTGAAACGCTTCGATCTTAGTTTGTTTCATAATCAACTACTTTTGAGTACTCCGTTACTTGCTTTATAAAATCAACCACTTTGAGGTGTTCCGGATGAATGGCATACTTTTGCAAATCTTCTTTGGTATCAAAACGGGCAATAAGGCTAATATCCATAGCCCTCTCTTCATTTGCAAAATTCTCTCCAACTTCTATGGATCTAAGTGTGGGAACACTGTTTGAAAGGGACAGCAGCATCTCTTTGGCTTGCTCTATATTTTCTTTTTTTTGTTCTTCTTTAAATTTGAAAAAAACTATATGAACTATCATTTTGACTACACTTTTTTAGTCACTATTATATCAAATTTATTTTATGGTAAAATTCGCCAAAAATTATACTACATATATTCAATGAAAACAATATTTAGGAAATAATAATGAGTGAGATAGATTACTATGAAATTTTACAAGTTAATAAAAATTGCGATAGCAATGAGCTAAAAAAATCTTTTAGAAAACTTGCTATGCAATACCACCCGGACAGAAACCCGGACAACAAAGAAGCGGAAGAGAAGTTCAAGCTTATCAATGAAGCATATCAGGTACTCAGCGATGATGAAAAAAGAAGTATTTATGACAGATATGGCAAAGCAGGACTTGAAGGTCGAGGCATGAGCGGATTTGGTAATGACGCAAATATAGATGACATCATGGATATATTTAACTCGATGTTCGGCGGTGGATTTAGCGGTTTTAGCAATAGCAGAAGCAGGAATAATAATACAAAGTATGCGCTTGACTTTGAGATCAGATATACACTAGAATTTAATGAAGCGATATTCGGCTGTGAAAAAGAGATAGAAATAGAGTATAAAGTTTCATGCGAGGCGTGCAAAGGTACAGGCGCAAAAAACGGCAAACTAGAAACTTGTAAAACATGTAACGGTCAAGGTCAAGTTGTAAGCAGGCAGGGCTTTATGACATTTGCGCAGACATGTCCTCGTTGTCACGGAACAGGCTCGGTTGCAAAAGAGAAATGCAGCGTATGCGGCGGTAAAACATACGAAATTAAAAAAGAAAAAGTTACCATAAAAGTACCTGCCGGAATTGACAATGGAAACAGGCTAAGAGTTAAAGGATACGGCAATGTTGCCAAAAATGGACAAAGAGGCGATCTGTATGTAACATTTAGCGTAAAAAAAGATGAACATTTCATTAGAAACGGAAACGATATATACATAGAAGTTCCTGTGTTTTTCACCCAAGCAATACTTGGCAGCATTATCAAGATACCATCACTAAAAGGCGAGCTTGAACTAAATCTCAAAAAAGGTACAAACGACAAAGAGCAGTTTGTTTTTGCAAATGAAGGTGTTGCCGATGTTCATAGCGGCAGACGGGGAAGACTTGTGGCGCAAATTAAAATAATATTTCCTAACAAGTTAAATGAAAATCAGCAAAAACTACTCGAAGAGCTTCAAGATAGCTTTGGCATAGAAAGCAAACCTCATAAAAGCGTATTTGAAAGCTGTTTTGAGAAAGTAAAAGAGTGGTTTAAGTAATATCTACGATATAATCAAAAAATAAAAAGAAGGCAAAAGAATGGCTGAAACACTTCATTTGACATGGACATGGGCGGGGATCATATCTCTTATAATTTTCTTTATGGGTTATTATTTTATAGCCACAGAAGATAAGTATGAAGTAAATAAAGCTATCCCATCGTTGGCTACAGGCACACTTATGTTTATGCTTATAGGTGTTTATTTTGCTATCAATAGATTAGATGCAGAAATTTTACATTCAGAGATGAAAATACTAATTCTTGAAATTGCAGAGATATTTTTCTTTTTATTGGTGGCAATGACTTTCATAGAAACCATGATAGAGAGAAATATTTTTGATGTATTGAAATTTAAACTTGTATCAAAAGGTTATACATACAAACAACTATTTTGGCTAACTGGTTTTTTATCTTTTTTTATCTCTCCTGTAGCTGACAATTTAACAACAGCACTAATCTTATCTACTGTATTGTTTACTATCGAAAAAACAAATAAAGAATTTTTGGTTCCTAGTGCTATAAATGTAGTCGTAGCAGCAAATGCTGGTGGGGCTTGGAGTCCTTTTGGAGACATTACAACACTAATGGCTTGGATGGGAGGCAAAGGTGAATTTTTAGATTTTTTAATGCTTTTTCCAGCATCAATCATAGGTTATGTTGTAACAGCTTGGCTTCTATCACGAGTTGTACCAAATGAAAAACCTCCCTTTACTGAACAAACCAATAAAGAAGAAAAATTAAAAGATGGAGCTAAAACAATTATATATCTTGGTATTGCCACTATTGCCATTTCTGTTCTTGGGCATCAATTTTTTCATTTTCCAGCAATGTGGGGTATGATGTTTGGACTTGCGCTTTTAAAAGTATATTCTTATAATTTAAAGAGAAATCACAAAGAAAGTTTCGATGTATTTGTAAATATGAAACATGTAGAAAATGATACTTTGCTCTTTTTCTTTGGTATATTATCCGCTATTGGAGCTTTACACTTTTTAGGCTTTTTACACTATATAGTAAAATTATATGACACCATTGGTTCAACAGCTGGAAATATAGGCATAGGTTTTATATCTGCCATCATAGACAATGTCCCTATAATGAGTGCTATATTGAAAGCAAATCCAACAATGAATTTAGACCAATGGTTACTTGTAACGCTAACGGCTGGCATTGGTGGAAGCTTGATTAGCTTTGGCTCTGCTGCTGGTGTTGGCGTAATGGGAAGAATGAAGGGCATTTACACATTTGCTTCTCATATGAAGTATGCATGGATGATTTTAGTTGGATATGTTGTCTCTATATTGATTTGGTATATCCAATTTCAAATTTTAAAATTTTAAAAGACATTGTATGTTAAATAACTTTTATAGGCTATTACTAAAATATCCAAAACACTTTTTAATAGGACTTTTTCTAGTTACGCTGTTTTTTGGTTACTATGCCACAAAGTTACAAATAGATGCATCAAGCGAAACATTGCTTCTCGAAGATGATAAAGAGTTGGCTTTTTACAGACAAATTCAAACAAACTTTAATTCTCCCGATATACTTGTAATTACCTATACGCCAAAAAGCGATATGTTAAGCTTTGCTTCTTTAAATACGATCAAAAACATTAGCAAAGATATAGAAAAACTTGAATTAACCCAATCAGTTACGACCATCCTAAATGCTCCTCTTTTGCAAAACTCAAAAGGTGAAAATAGCCTTGATAAGATCACAACCCTAAGCGATCCGAATGCAAACAAGGCATTGGCAAAACAAGAATTCATAACATCCGGACTCTACAAAGAAAATTTAGTTTCTAAAGATTTCAAAACATCTGCTATCGTCATAAATATGAAATATGACAAAAAATATTTTGAACTGCTAAATAAAAGAAATGAATTTTACACATTGGCAAAAAAACAAAAGCTAAACACTGTTCAACAAAAAGAATATAATAATATAAAAAAAGAGTTCAAATCATACAGAAACCTCTCAAAAGAAAAAAATCATATATATATAAACGAGATTAGAAATATTATAAAAAAATATGAAAACAATGCAAAAATGCATCTTGGCGGCGCCAATATGATAACTGACGATATGATTGAGTTTGTCAAGTATGATCTTGAAATATTTGGTATTTTGGTATTTATTCTTGTTGTTTTTATGCTGTGGTTTATTTTCAAAGAATTAAGATGGGTTATTTTAACGCTCATTATGTCTGCGATTTCGCTTATTATCACTGCAGGTATCATAAGCTTTGTAGGATGGGAGATAAGTGTCGTATCGTCAAATTTTATACTTTTGCAAATCATACTGACAATGCCGCTTATCATTCACATGATAATAAAATATATGGATCTTGTCTTGAAATACCCTCACTGGGAAAATAGCAAGATATTGGAATTTCTGCTAAAAGATATGGGTGAACCTGCCTTTTATGTGGCTATTACAAATGTTGCAGGATTTGGCTCGCTCATAACAAGCGATATGGTTCCCATATCTGATTATGGATGGATGATGAGTATAGGTGCTATGGTTTATCTCGTTGTCATCTTTATAGTACTTCCTGCAATACTTATGATCATAGGCAAATCAAAAGTAACATTTATAGACAAGGAATCAAAAGTTTCGTATATTTTCGCTCATATAGTTGAAAAACATAAAGTTTTTATATTCACAATAGTAATTATCATTTCCGGAGTATCGCTAATAGGAGCTAAAAAACTCTATGTAGAAAACAGTTTCATTAACTACTTTAAACAAGATACCCAGATATATAAAGGCATGAAAGTATTGGATCAAAATCTAGGCGGAACTACACCTCTTGATATCATCATAACATTCAAAGAGAACAATGCTTCATCCGGTCCGGCAAAAATAACATCAGAAAACAAAAGCGATGCGCAGCTTGATGACTTTGAAAGTGAATTTAACGCTACAAGTGAAGAGAAAAAATATTGGCTGACCAAAGAAAAACTTACAAAGATCCAAAAAGTTCACGACTACCTGGAATCAATACCGCAAGTCGGTAAAGTTTTATCAATTGCTACAACTGCCGATATTGTCAAAACTCTCAAAAACGGCAAAGAACTTGACAGTGTAGATCTGGCATATATCCAAAACAATCTCTCCTCGGAAAATAAAAAAATATTAATAGATCCGTATATAAATATAGAAAAAAACCAAGCAAGAATAACAACAAGAGTTATTGATTCAGACCCAACGCTAAGAAGAGATGTGTTGATAAAAAAAATAAACAATGATCTTAAAAAGATACTAGATAGTAAATACGAAGATGCTAAGGTATCAAATCTGCTTGTTTTATACAATAATGTGCTTCAATCTTTATTTGATTCACAGATAAAAACATTGGGATGGGCGCTTTTCACAATATTTATAATGTTCTTAATGCTATTTAGAGATATAAAGCTGTCCATAATCGCACTTATCGCAAACACTATCCCCATAATAGTTCTTTTTGGTATAATGGGATATCTTAACATATCACTTGATATCATGACAATAACTATTGCCGCTATTAGTGTCGGTATAACTGTTGATAATACCATCCACTATATCCATACATTCGAAACTGAACTAAAAGAGACAAACGGAAACTATATAAAGTCTTTATACAATAGCCATAGAAGTACCGGAATTGCCATGTATTATGCTGCGGTAATAGTTATAGTAGGTTTTTCTATACTTACATTATCAAACTTTATGCCTACGGTTTATTTCGGTATCCTTACTGTTGTTGTAATGCTGGTTGCAATGATCGGCGATCTGCTTCTTACCCCTACTTTATTAATGGTTATAAAACCTTTTAAACAACAATGATCAAAAAACAATAATTTTATATTTATTTAAGTCAAAAATAGCTACAATTCATAAAGGATAAATTTTATCTTTTGATAATATTTTAATAGGAGGCAAAAGATGGCAAAACGAGGTAATTCTATAATTAGGGGAATAGAAATAAGTGAACTTATTGCTGTTTTAAACAAAGCTTATGCTGATGAATGGTTAGCTTATTATCAATATTTTATAGAAGCAAAAGTAGCAAAAGGCATCATGAAAGATGCGGCAATCACTGAGCTTACACAGCATGCTGCAGATGAGCTTAGACATGCAACAATGGTAAGCGACAGGATCATACAACTTGGCGGTACGCCGCTAACTCATCCGAAAGCATGGTTTGAACATACAAACTGCGGATATAACGAGCCAAAAGAATTTGATGTGGTTGCCATACTAAATGATGCGATCAAAGGAGAGCAATGCGCAATTTCAACATATTCAAAAATCGTTGAAATGACAAAAGATAAAGATATAGTTACTTACGATATCGTATCTTCCATACTTGCCGATGAAGTTGAACATGAAGAAGATTTGCAAAC
>DYLZ01000055.1:3534-6743 GCA_020721775.1 Sulfurovum sp. | reverse complement strand
ACACTTTATGGCGCCGGCTCTTCGTCTTTTTCGGTTTTTTTCTCTATTTTTACCATTCTTTGTTTCGGTATTTCAAAATAAGGTTTTTTATTGCCTTCTGTTGATTCTTGTATGATCTGATCATACATATATATATCATAATCAAAGTAAACTTTATCTTTTTCCTTGCTAACCGTAAAATATAAAATATTTATAGGAACGCTCTTATCAAATTTAATCGTAGTTGTTTTATTTGAATCAAGTATCTCTTGCATTTTACTTTCATCATATTTTCCTGAAGTGTGCGTTTTTAGTAAAATTTTGGCAAGCTCAAGAGGTTTTTGTGCTCTTATGCATCCTGAGCTATAAACTCTATATCGTCTGTTGAAAAGATCTTTATTATCTGTGTCGTGTAAGAATACATCATAATTATTTGGAAAAGCAAATTTTACGGTTCCAAGTACATTTTTGCTTCCTGCCTCTTGAACAAATCTATACGGGACTTTATCAGAACTGTTCTCATAACCGTCAAGTTCTCCGGGTGCTAACTCTACCTCTTCATTTCCTGCATATACACGGATATTATGCTCTTTTAAATAATTCGGATCTTCTCTCAGCACTCCAATGAGGTCTTTTTTGATTAAATTATCGGTAACCGTCCAAGTGGGATTTAAAACCAAATATTCTATATGATCATTCATAACAGGAGTTGGCCTATCTGTTCTTCCTAAAACTACTTTTGAAACCAATTGGGGTCTATTTTCATTAAAATAGGTAAGTTGATATCTTGGGATGTTGATCTCTACCCTTTCATCACTTAATTGTTTTGGGTAAATTTTTGTTTTGTCAAGATTGGTAGCAATTGTTTTTAAATAGGTAGATAATGTTGTATTTAAGTAGTAGTTTGTTACTCTATCAACTATACCGGATGGCTCGATATTAAATCTTTTTTGAAAACTTATAACTGCTTTTTTTAAATTATTGTCAAAATTATTATCTAACATAAGGTGCTTTGGATAATCACCTAGGTCTTGAAGCCTCTTTTTTACCATCATAACTCTTGGAGAATTGCTACCTAATTTAAGGTCATCATAGCTATACGGTATTTCATTGAACGGTTTTAATTTACGGTATTTATTGTATATGCTTACAAAAGTTCTATATTTATCCTCAAGAGGAATAAGCGAAGTTAAGTAATTTTCTATGTTACCTTCGACAACGGCGCGAGCTAGTATATTTTGATCAGGAAATTCTTTTGTTTGCATCTCCCACGATGCACTAATTCCATCACTTTGTTTTAGGGAAGATATTTTATTTTTTACCATATTCCAGTCAACATCGCCGACATAAATAAATTTTACCAATTTAATAAAACTATTACTTAGTGCAACATCAAGTTTTGCCAAAAGCTGTTCTTTATTTGCGTTTTTGTCATTATCTATCATAAAGAAAAGTTTTTTTATCTCTTTTTGGCCTAGATCTTTTTCTTTATAGTTAAATAGCGGATTTTTAAGAGCCAAGAGCAACTCATTTGTTTTTTGTTGATTCTGTTCCCCTATCCAAAGCGGATAATATCCGGTATTTGCATATAGATTTTGCACAAGGGCTGATTCTTTGGAATGCAATGAATTTGATAGCGTAGATTTTATGAGGTCGTTGTTTATACTCTCGGCATTTAAAAAATAATTTGAAAATATTAAAAACAAAAGAATAATATATCTCAATTTTAAAACCCCGTATAACTATAAAAGTGTATAATTATAGTAAAATTTATATTAAAATTATTTATTTATCTATAAAGAATTTTTAATTTATTTAAATTTAAATGGTATAATTGCCGAAGTTAAGTAGTTTTTTAATTACAAGGAATTGATTTGATACGCTTTTGTTTGACATTAGTAATCGTTTGTGGTTTGTTGTTCGGCAGTGAAGCAGAAAATAAAAACATATATAGTGTTGACGAACTTATTGACCTATCTATAAAATCACATCCAAGCATAATGGCATCCAAGCAAGCAGTAAGAGGAGCCAAAGCCGGAGTAAAGGGGGCATGGTGGAACTATTTTCCTACTCCAAAAGTTAGCAGCCAATATACAAAAGATAAAATCAGCGGGGCAACTTTAAGTTTGGAGCAGCCTTTATGGACGGGAGGAAAGTTGGATTCTGCTATGGATATGGCAGTGGCAAACCAAAAAGACAGTGAAGCAGGGCTGGAAGAAAACGGTTATAATTTAGTCGATTCTCTTTTAAATAGCTTAAAGGTATATTTGACGGCACATGGAAACCTTGAAGCGCTTTATGAAGGGCAGAAACGGCTTCAAATATTAGAAGGCATGCTCTCAAGAAGAATAGCCGCAGGAGTATCTGCAAAAGCCGATATGGATCTGCTTAAAGCGAGGCTCTATCAGATAGAAACAGATATCAGTTTAGCAAAAACAAAAGAACAAACTTCTCTTTCACAGATCGAGCTGTTTACCGGAAAAAGATTTGGGCAACACTTTTCCATAAAGTCGTCCGCCCCTCAAGTAAATAAAAGTTTAGATGAAATTATAAAGCAGGTTTTAGATACCCACCCCTCATTATATAGATATAATGCAAAGATAGATTATGCAAAAGCTGAAAAGAAAAAAGCAAAGTCGGTTTTGTGGCCCAATCTAATGATAGTAGCGCAAAAAAACTATGGAAGCAGCTCGGTGTATAAGGATTTGAAATCCGATGATTCTGCCATCTACTTATCTTTGCAGGCAACTCCGGGCGCCGGGCTTTCATCAATTTCGGGCATAGAGGCAAGCGAAGCCAAAGTAATGCAACTAAATCAGGAAATGGAATCAAAAAAACAAGAATTAATGGAAAAAACCATGTTCGCATACAATGATTATACTTCTGCGCTTAGAAGAGTTGGCGTGCAGTCGCAGTCGATAGGCTCTGCGCAAAAGGTTTTTGCTTCATATACAAGGCTTTTTTTGGCAGGGAAAAGACAATGGCTTGATCTTGTTAACGCCTCAAGAGAGCTTACCCAAAATGAAATATCTTTTTCTGACATAAAGGCAACTCTGAGCATTTCAGCTTATCAGCTTGCGCTTCTCTCAGGTGAACTAAAAGCTTTGCAAGATCTATCTATAAATAAGAAAGATAGAAAAAATGTGAGATATGAAAATCAACAAATCCAAGATTTAACAAAATTAAATGATCAGGATATATACAATAAGCCAACATTTGATTCTATTATG
>DYLZ01000055.1:0-3434 GCA_020721775.1 Sulfurovum sp. | reverse complement strand
AAAAGATAAAAAACATGGAGAGTAAAAATGCAGCTTTATAATGATAATGAAAAGCTAAAAAAAGATATATACTGGCTGACGCAAGAGTGTTCATTGCCGCCTTTTTCATCTTCTAGGCTATCTAAGCATGCTTTTTTGGATTTTGAAAAAAAATTTTTAAAAGATATAAAATTTGATGATAAAAGTATGTTATCAGTTTATGAAAAACTTTTTGAACTTATCGGATTAAAAAAGCCAAAATGGACAAGCGAAATATCTAAAGAAAATTTACCGAGTATTGCAATAACGCCAAATGAAGGCTTGAATATAGTTTTAGAAAAAACTACAAGCGGAGCTTGGAGATGTGTCGGCGCTAAAGGCACCAAGCATTGCTTCTCATTTGATGCAGGAACACAATTTTGCGAAATTAGAGAAGAAAGAGTAAAAGGAGTTCATAATAGCGCTTATGAGATGTTCAAATCGGTCGCTCTAAAACAAAAAAAACATATTATTTATGCGGCAACAGCAACTTTAACTATAAATATTCTTGCTCTTAGCACATCATTTTTTAGTATGCAGGTATATGACAGGGTTATTCCGACAAACGGCACCTCGACGCTCATTGCATTAACCGTCGGCGTCGCAATAGCGATAATTTTAGAGATGATTTTGAAAATATCCAGATCGGTGATATTAGATGAAGCTACTGCTTCTATGGATAGAAGCTATTCTCACAATATTTTTGATAGATTTTTAAAAATAAGATCAGATGCCCTGCCAAATAGTATAGGTACACTATCTGCCCAATTGCAGGGATATACCAGTGTGCGACAATTTATAGCAACGGCAGCTTTATATTTTATCATAGATTTTCCTTTTACTCTTTTCTTTTTATCCGTGATAGTTATGATAGGCGGATTTGATATGGGGTTAATTCCGTTTATATTTTTAATATTGTCTTTAATCACAGCTCTGTTTTTTAAAAATAAAATAGAAGTTTTAACAGAACAGTCAGTTGCGGCATCAAACAAAAAGCTCGGGCTTCTTGTCGAGAATGTTGAAAATTCTGTAGTGGTCAAGGCAAGCGGTGCAGGTTACAGTATGCAAAACAAATGGAACGCATTAACAGAAGATGCCATAAGCGATGATATATCTATAAGACATTATAGTGAATTAGCGCTCTATATTGCCGCTCTTTTGCAACAATTCAGTTACATTTCTCTTGTGGCATGGGGCGCATATTTGGTAAGTATGACAGATCAGCTGACAATGGGGGGATTGATAGCTATTTCTATTCTTTCTTCCAGAGTATTAGCACCGATAGCCGCATTGCCCAATATTTTTATCCAATGGGGAAGAGCCAAAATATCAATTAAGGATTTAAATAATATCTATATGCTTCCACAAGAAAATGAAGGTATTTCAAAGCCTTTAGCCCCTGAATTTATAGAGCCTAAATATAGTTTAAAAGATGTAAAGTTTGCTTATGGGGATAGCAGGCAGGCTTTAAATATTCCAAATTTAAATATTGCCGCCGGAGAAAAAGTTGCAATTTTGGGAATGATAGGATCCGGAAAAAGTACAATGTTAAAAGTGCTATCCGGGCTTTATGCTTCACAAGAGGGACATGTTATTTTGGGCGGAATTGATATTCAGCATATTTCTAGACACAAACTTAGTTCTATTATAGGATACCTGCCACAAAGTACAAAGTTAATTTCCGGAACGATAAGAGATAATTTAACCTTAGGACTTGTGGGAGTTAGTGACTCGCAAATTTTGGAGGCTTGCAAAAAAACAGGATTAAATATTTTGATAAACTCTGCGCCAAAAGGTCTTGATACAATCATCCCCGAAGGCGGTAATTCGCTTTCCGGAGGACAAAAGCAGTTAATGGCTATAACAAGGATATTGATCGCAAATCCAAAAATTTGGCTTCTTGATGAACCGACGGCAAATATGGATGATTTTACGGAAAATAAAATAATCAGAATATTAAATTCTCAAATAACAAAAGACCAGACATTGGTTCTTGTGACGCACAAACCGGCACTTCTTGGGCTGGTAGATAGGATCATAGTGCTTACTCCTCAAGGAATTGTAATGGATGGTCCAAAAAAACTGGTGCTGGAAAAACTTGCAGAAAACCAAAAAGCCCGCAGAAAACCACAAACACAGCCACCGGTCCAAACTCAAACAAATGTCACTAAAGGTTAAAAAATGAATCAAAAAAAAGGAATAGAAAAGCCGTTCATATACAAAATAGACTCTAGGCGAATAGTTCTTGCTTCACTGTTTTTGCTTATAATTCCGTTTATTATTTGGTCCCAATTTGCTTCTCTTGATCGAATATCGCATGCGCAGGGTCAAGTCATCGCTGCAGCTAAAACGCAAGAGATTCAAGCGGCTACAGACGGTGTTATAGAAAAGATTTATGTCAAAGAGGGGCAAAAAGTCTATAAAGGTGAAAAGCTCGCAGAGCTCGAAAAAAATAAAGCAAAAGCGGCATATGATGATAGCAAATCAAAGGTTGCTGCGCTTAAAGCAGCTTTGGTGAGACTGGAAGCAGAGGTTTATGGAAAGCCTTTAGTATTTCCTGCTTTGGTTAAAGAATATCCGGAATTTGTATCAAATCAAACCGAATTGTATAAAAGAAGACAGCAGGCGCTCAAAGATGAGATATCAGCATTAAAAGAATCCCTTTCTTTGGCGCAGCAAGAGCTTGATAACAATTTACCCTTGCTTAAAACAGGTGATATCGGTTCGGCAGAAGTTATAAGATTAAAAAGACAGGTTGCAGACCTCAAAGGCCAAATTTCAAATAAACGAAACAAATATTTTCAAGATTCGCAAGCAGAGCTGACTAAAGCAGAAGAGGATCTTTCTACTAAAGAGCAAGAGTTGGCAGACAGGAAGATCAATCTTGAGCGGACAGAAATATTTTCTCCAATGAATGCTTTTGTTAAAAACATTCTCATCACTACGCAAGGGGCAAATGTTAGGACCGGCGATATTATTATGGAACTGGTGCCATCAGGAGATCAGCTTGTTGTTGAGGCAAAATTACCCCCTACTGATATATCATTTGTTAGAGTTGGACAAAAAGCCGCAGTAAAACTTGATGCATATGACTATAGTATATATGGGATTTTTGACGGCAAGGTTTCATACATAAGTCCTGATGCATTGATCGAAAAAACATCACAGGGTGACAAAATTTATTATCGGGTTAGAATTACACTCGGCAGTACAAAGCTTATCGCAAAAAATAGACAGGAAATAGAGGTAACACCGGGTATGACTGCCCAAGTAGATATAACAACGGGAACAAGAACCGTTTGGGAATATATAACAAAACCTGTAACCAAAACTATGAACGAAGCATTTGGGGAGAAATAATACTCCCCAACTAATCATTATTTTAAATATCAAATAAATTTATAATGTTTTAAGCT
>DYLZ01000054.1 GCA_020721775.1 Sulfurovum sp. | reverse complement strand
AAGGATTAATAATGGCAATACCAAAATACGACGAAATAAGATTGGAGGCTTTAAAGCTTTTAAGTGAAAACTCCTGTACAATATCTTGTAGAAAATAATCCTCAGTGCCAAATGTTGTGGACTAATACAAAAATTTGACAAACATTGTATTATGTGCTATAATCTGTACAATATTTTGAACATAAAGGATTTAAAATGCAAGTTTTAAATTTTACAGAAGTGAGAAACAACCTAAAAACTATATTTGATAATGTTATTCAAAATAGTGAAGAGGTTATAGTAAATCGCAAAAATGGCGAAAATGTAGTAATCATCTCGCTAGACCATTACAATTCTCTAAATGAGACAGATTATCTGCTCCGTTCGCCTAAAAATAGAGAAGCTTTGCTTGCTTCAATAAACGAACTTAAAGAAGGAAAATATACTCAAAAAGATATTATTGAATGAAGTTGGTATGGAGTGAAAAATCATGGAGCGATTATCTTTATTGGCAAAAAGCAAATAAAAAAATAGTACAAAAAATCAATGAATTGATTAAGGATATTAAACGCAATCAATTTGACGGTATTGGTAAGCCGGAGCCACTCAAACACGAATTGGCCGGTTTTTGGTCAAGACGAATAAATGATGAACATAGATTGGTTTATAGAATAGAAGATACCATGATTCAGATCGCTTCTTGCAGATATCATTATTAAGGTGAAATAAATGACAAAACAATACTACTCATACGAAAATTTTAGAGATGACCTTAAAACATTGACAAAAAAGATAGACAAGCCTTTTGATGTTATATTGGCAGTTTCTCGAGGCGGGTTGACTTTGGGGCATTTTTTGGGCGAATATTATAATCTCAGGGAAGTATATGCTATTAATACAATTGGTTATGATGATACACGGAAGCTTGATGAGGTAAAAGTATTTAACATACCGGATTTGAGTCATGCCAAAAGTGTACTTATCGTAGATGATATCGTCGATAGCGGCGATACTTTGATAGTTGTGTTGCAGGTATTGCGCGAAAAGTTTCCGCAAGCCGAGTTTCATATAGCGTCATTATTTTATAAATTTACTGCCCGTATCAAGCCGGATTGGTATGCCAAGGAAGCTACAACATGGATAGATTTTTTTTGGGTTGTTGATTTGAAGAATTAACTCAAATTCTATGCAACAAAGTGTATAATATCCCAATTTAAATTACCAAAGAGTTGATAATGGTACTAATGATAGATAATTATGATAGTTTTACTTACAATATAGTTCAGTATTGTCGCGAACTAGGTGCAGATCTAAAAGTTATCAGAAACGATGAGATGAGTGTTGATGAGATAAAGAGACTAAATCCCGAAAAGATTCTTCTTTCTCCCGGTCCATCTACGCCTGATGACGCAGGGGTAACTTTGGATGTTATCAAAGAGTTTGGAGGAAAAGTACCGATTTTTGGCATCTGTCTGGGGCATCAAAGCATAGCGCAAGCATACGGAGCCGATGTGGTAAGGGCATCAAATATGATGCATGGCAAAACATCGCAGATCGTAGTTGATAAACCTACCCAAATATTTAAAGATCTTCCAAGCGAATTTCGCGCCACACGCTATCATTCACTTATAGTCAAAAATGAAAATTTGCCAAGCAATATAATAGTTACCGCACACAGTAAAGATGACGGTGAGATAATGGCGATAGAGATAAAAGATAAAAATATATATGGAGTGCAGTTTCACCCGGAGTCCATAATGAGTGAATATGGTCACGAGATGATCGATAACTTTTTGAAATTATGATAAAAAACATTTTAGCAAACAGAGTAGCAATATACTCATTTTATATATTTATAGTTTGTTATTTTGCATATTTTATCCCCATAACACCAAATGAAGCTTATGAATTTTACAAGTCGGATGGTCTTGTTTCAAGATTGATGCATTTTGGATATGGCTTTAGTGAAAATACATTTGGATTAAGATTTGTATTTATCTTAAACGCAGTGGTTTCGTTATCTTTATTTGATATTTTTTCCAATGATATTTTAAAAAACAAAAATGATGCCCTGTATGCAAGCGCGATATTTTCTATTTTACCGGCTATGATATTTGGCGGTTCAATAGCAAATATTGCCCTTTTAGCGTTCAATTTAGTTCTTTTGTATTTGATATTTTATTATAGAAAATTTTATATTGGCGAAGCATTGGCTTTGTTATTATTGTTTTTTGTTCATGATGCTTCCATAGTTTTCTTTTTATCTATTCTGTTTTTTGCTATCTTTAAAAAAGAATATAGAACGGCTGTTTATGGTATTGCTGCGCTGCTTGGATTTTGGTATTTTCACAGAGGCATAGAGATAGGCGGTCATCCATGGGGGCATTTTGTTGAAACTTTTAGTATATATGCAGCCGTATTTACGCCTTTTATATTTTTATATTTTTTATATGTAATGTACAGAATATGGGTAAAAGAAGAGAAAGATATAGTTTGGAGCATATCATCTTTTGCTATTTTTGTATCAATTTTATTATCTATCAGACAAAGAATAGTAGTAACCGACTTTACTCCATATATACTTGTGGGCTTTGTATTGATGTTTAAAGTCTATTTTCAAAGCTTACGGGTAAGATTGCCGAAATTTCAAAAAATATATAAAAATGGTTTCACTCTCTCTATGGCAGTATCGATTTTTATGTTAATTTTTATGTTTTTCCAACCTATAATATTTTTATATAATGGACAGTATCTATTTACAAAAATATACGCTCCATATAAAATACAGCAAAACCTAAAAGCAAAAAATATACATTGTTTTAGCTCTAAAAATCCAAAAGAAGAGTTGCAATTAAGGTTTTATGATATAAGTCATTGTGAAAAATAATATTAGCTTTTGTTTCTAAAATACACAATCTTACATAGATTCATACTATATATCCTAAATGCAAAATAACTCAAATGTATCTAATGGTAATATATAATAATCAAAAAATAAGGAGAAGTTAATGGCTCAAAAGGCGATTAGAGAGTATGATGCAAAATCTATTCTGGCAAAACATTGGGATAAATATTTTCCGGATTTTACATATGCTTATGAAACTGTATTAGTTGAAACCGGTGCCCAGTTAAAAGAAGAGGCAAAAACAAAAACATGGTTGGCAAGCAAAGCTTTGGTTGCAAAACCTGATATGCTTTTTGGTAAAAGAGGTAAAAATGGCTTGGTATTGTTTAGAGATGCAAAGCCGGGTGATGTAACTTTAGAAAAAGCAGCTAGCTGGATAGACGAGAAATCAGCTCAAAAGCAAAGCGTATATTTCTCATTTGACGGTGATACGCCAACAGGCGAAGCAAAAACAGACTATTTGACACATTTTATTGTTGAGCCTTTTACTCCGCATGCTCAAGAAGAAGAGTACTATATAAGCGCAACTTGTGTCGGAGATGATGATGTACTTTATATGTCTGCTGAAGGTGGTATGGAAGTAGAAGAAAATTGGGATAAAGTTACAGAAGTAGCATTTGCAATTACTGATACTGAAGAAGAGATAGAAGCAAAAATCAGAGCAAATGTTCCTAAAGATGTTCCCCAAAAGGACAAAGAAGGGTTTGCTAAATTTGCGATCGGTTTCTTTAAGGCTTATAGAGAACTAAACTTTGCATATCTTGAGATCAATCCTTTTGTTATGCAAGGAAGCAAGATCGAGCTTCTTGATATGGTTGCAAAACTTGATGATACAGCCGGATTTATGATGACAAAAGAGTGGGGCGATATAGAATATCCAACTGCATTTGGTATGGAAGAAAAATCTCCTGAAGTTATGGCGATAGAAGAAGCCGATAGTAAATCAGGAGCTTCTTTGAAATTGACTATTCTTAAACCTGAAGCTAGAATTTGGACTATGGTTGCAGGCGGCGGAGCTTCTGTTGTTTATGCTGACACTATCGCAGATCTTGCCGGAATCGAAGATTTGGCAAATTACGGCGAGTATAGTGGTGGACCGACAACCGACGAAACACAATTTTACGCTGAAACTATCTTAGATCTTATGACTAGAACAAAAGATCCAAAAGGTAGAGATAAAGTACTTATTATCGGTGGAGCTATTGCAAACTTCACGGATGTTGCGGCAACATTTACCGGTATTATCAAAGCATTTGAAAATTATGCTTCAAAAATGAAAGATGTCGGTGTTAAGATTTATGTAAGAAGAGGTGGACCAAACTATGAAAAAGGTCTAAAAGATATCAAAGAAGCAGCAGATAGACTTGGTCTTTGGATAGATGTATATGGACCGGAAACGCATCTTACGGACATTGTTAGAATGGCAATTGAGGAATAAGGAGAGAAAAATGGCACAATTATTTACAAGAGATACACAAGCAATTTTTTGGAACAACAACACTAGCGCGATCCAGAGAATGCTAGATTATGATTATACGATCAAGAGAGATAAACCTTCGATTGCTGCGATTGTTGCTCCTACAGCAGAAAGTAAATTCCAAAAGTTTTTCTGGGGCGGTGATGAGATTATGATCAATCTATACAAAACTACCGCTGAAGCTAAAAAAGCTTATCCAAATGCCGATGTACTTTTGAACTTCGGATCATTTAGAACAGCTTATGATGTTACAATGGATGCGCTTAATATGGGTGGCTTCAAAACTATCATGATCACAGCAGAAGGTATTCCTGAAAGACTTGCAAGAAAAATGATTGCAGTAGCAAGAGAAAAAAATGTTACGATAATCGGACCTGCTACAGTTGGCGCTATCGTTCCCGGAGCATTTAAGATCGCAAACATCGGCGGAACGATTGAAAATATCATTAACTCAAAACTTCACCGTGCAGGTTCGTGTGGACTTGTTACAAGAAGTGGAGGTCTGTTTAATGAGCTTTCAAATATCATTGCTATCAATGCAGATGGAATTGCAGAAGGTGTTGCGATAGGTGGAGATAGATTTGTCGGTTCGGTGTTCGTTGACAATCTTCTTAGAATGCAAGATAATCCGGAAGTAAAATATATGCTGCTTCTTGGAGAAGTCGGCGGTACGGAAGAGTACAAAGTTATCGATGCTGTTAAATCAGGCAAAATTACAAAACCGATAATCGCTTGGTGCATAGGAACTATCGCTAAGTATTACAGTAGCGGTGTTCAATTTGGTCATGCGGGAGCAAGTGCAAATGCTGAGAGAGAAACTGCTGATGCAAAAAACAGAGCAATGGCTGAAGCCGGTATTTATGTACCTAAGTCATTCAATGATCTACCAAACAAAATAGCTGAAATTTATGGCAAACTAAAAGCAGAGGGCGTAATATCAGAAATACCTGAGCCTGCAATTAACACTATTCCAAAAGTTAGAAGAAGCAAACAATTTATCTGCACTATCAGTGATGATAGAGGGGAGGAAGCTACTTATGCAGGATTCCCGATATCTAGCGTTGCTACTCCTGATACAGGCAAAGGCATAGGCGATGTTATATCTCTTCTTTGGTTTAAAAAACAGTATCCGAAATGGGCTACTCAGTTTATAGAAACCGTTATCAAAACAGTTGCAGACCATGGTCCAGCGGTTAGTGGAGCGCACAATGCAAAAGTAACGGCACGTGCAGGTAAAAGCGTTGTCGAATCTCTTGTAACAGGACTTTTGACGATCGGACCAAGATTTGGCGGCGCAATTGATGGTGCTGCACAATACTTTAAATATGCAAATGACAACAACTTGACTCCGGCAGAGTTTTTGAATTATATGAAAAAACTTGGTATTCCTATTCCGGGCATTGGACACAGAATCAAATCTTTGAGAAATCCTGACCTTAGAGTTGTCGGTCTTAAAAAATATGCAGCAGAATATTTCCCTGCTACCCCTCTTTTGGATTATGCACTTACTGTTGAGCAGCTTACAACATCAAAAAAAGATAACCTTATCTTAAATGTTGACGGTACTATCGGTATTTTGATGGTTGATATGTGGAGAGCATTAGGGTATAGTGAAACTGAGATAGATGAGTTTATCTCAAGCGGAACACTAAATGCGTTCTTTATTGCAGGTAGAACTATCGGATTTATCGGACATGTTCTTGACGAAAAAAGACTTGCAATGCCAATGTACCGTCATCCAATGGATGATATACTATATCAAGTTGATATGGCGGAAGAGATTTAAGATATACAATTTTTATAACTTGTGATATAATTTTGATAATTATATTGCAAGGTTACAAATATGCTACAAAACAAAAAAGCTTTTACAATGATAGAGGCAGTTATGGCAATAGTAGTTATGGGCATCATAGCTGCTGTTGCAATTCCTAGACTCGAAAATGACTCGAGGCAAGAAGCCTCAGATCAAATTCTCTCAGATATTAGATACACTCAACACCTTGCACTTACTGATGATGTAACCAATCCAGATAACAATGAATGGCAAAGACATTTTTGGAGAATTCAATTTCAAAATATGGTAGCTTCCGGCACAGGATGGACATACAGCATAGGCTCTAGCAGAGATGCTGGCGGTACTAATATTGATCTATCGGAGGCTGCTATTGATCCACTTGATGGCAGGCCGATATTTGGAGATAGAACTTATGGCAACACTCAAGTAAGTCCTAAGGTATTTATAGGACGAAAATATGGCATTAGTAATATTGATTTTAGAGGAGGTTGTGCTGGAATACAACATCTTGGTTTTGATCATATAGGTAGACCACACATAAGTTTTACTACATCTGCTGCTCCGGACTATTCTACAATACTAAAAACACCATGCTTGATAGATTTTATAAGAGACGGTGTAAATCTATTTACTATCCAAATAAACCCTGAAACAGGATATGCATTTAGAACAGATCAGCCAAATATGTAATTTTTCTATTTTTTTATACAATTTCCTCCAAAAACCCTTGACATATAAAAATTTTACTGCTATAATACGCATCCAC
>DYLZ01000008.1 GCA_020721775.1 Sulfurovum sp. | reverse complement strand
AAATTTAATCATTTCATCTGATTAAATATAGATTCGACAATAGATTTGGTTTGCGCTGATAATAAGTGTCAGACTGAATTAGTTAAGGATCTAAAAGAGATTTTGGATCAAAATTCAATAACAATCGAGCTTAAACAGTAACAAAAGCTAATTCAGATGACAAAACTAGATATTGATAGAAAATCAAAAAAACAGAAAGAACAAAATGACATTTAAAGATTTTAATCTAAAACAACCCATCCTTCAAGCAATAGACGAAGCCGGCTTCACAGAGCCGAGCCCGATCCAAAAAGAGGCGATACCGCTGATACTAGCAGGTAATGATATCATAGCTCAAGCGCAAACAGGTACAGGGAAAACGGCTGCATTCGGCTTACCGATGCTAAATATGATGAGAGGCGATGGCAGTGTTGAGGGTCTAGTAATAGTGCCAACAAGAGAACTTGCTATGCAGGTAAGTGATGAAATTTACCGTTTCGGTAAAAATTTAGGACTTAAAACTGCTACGGTTTACGGCGGAACATCATATGACAAACAAATAGAGAGAATAAAACAAGCCAGCGTTGTTGTTGCAACTCCGGGCCGTTTACAAGACTTGCTCCAAGGCGGCAGGATCAAACTTTCTCCTAAATTTGTAGTACTTGATGAAGCAGATGAGATGCTGGACATGGGCTTTTTGGATGAAATAACTGCTATTTTTGAATATATCAAAAACGAAGATAGACAAACTCTGATGTTTTCAGCAACTATGCCTCCACAGATCCGTAAACTAGCTGAAAAAATACTCAAAGACCCAAAAACTGTAACTATCACTAAAAGCGAAAGTACAAACACTTCTATCGCTCAACACTATTATGTAGTAGAAGAATACGAAAGAGATGATGCTCTTGTAAGACTTATAGACTATAAAAATCCTTCAAAGTGTATCATTTTTTGCCGTATGAAAAAAGAAGTTGATAGACTTGCTAGTCATCTAACATCTCAAGGCTTCAAAGTAGGCGTACTTCACGGCGATATGGAACAAAGACAAAGAGAAGTTGCTATCAGAGGATTTAAAAGCGGTGCCGTAGATATATTTGTAGCTACTGATGTTGCAGCGCGTGGACTTGATGTAAATGATGTAAGCCATGTGTTTAACTATCATATACCATTTGACAGCGAGAGTTATGTTCATAGAATCGGTAGAACAGGAAGAGGCGGAAAAAGTGGTGAAGCTATCACACTTGTGAGTCCAAACGAGCTTCGTACTATAAAACGCATCGAAAAAGATGTAGGCACAAAAATAGTAACCCAATCGATCCCAAGCAAAAGCGAAGTACAATCCGGTAAAAAAGATGAGCTTATAGCGCAGATCGCATCTACTAAGATCACAGAACATGCTATCGAGATAGTTAAAACCCTTCAGCACAAGATAGACATCGTAGCTATCGCCCATATGCTTGCAAGTATGCTTGTTGAAAAACAAGAGATAAAAGGTAAAGAAAAAATAGGTTTCAAAGCCGAAGATGTAGAAAAACTTCTCCAAAAAGCAATAGCAGGAAGAGATGATAGAAACAGAAGAGGCAGAAGCGGAGGCAGCAGAGGCAAGCCATCATTTAACAGATCTAGAAACGACAGAGATGGTGATAGAAGAGGAGATAACAGACCTAGAGGCGATAGAGATCGAAAGCCTTCAGGCGGACAAAGAAGCAATAAGCCAAAAAGCGATAAATGAGGATAATATTTGAACCCTCTGAACAAACCATTCAAGCCAAGAGTTTGCCACGACGGGAACCCCGAAGCTTTCGCCTTCGAGCTGCCTGGCAAAATTGTCTATCAGGATTTATTCAGAGGATTCATTTAAACAAGTTGTAGCAAAATAAATCTTTGACGCAGTAGTTTTTCTAGTTAATTTATAGATTTTTAGGATAGAATATCTAAAATTTTAAGGTGTGTGGCGTGTTTGGAATAGGATTTGACGAGTTTTTACTTATTATTATCATAGCAATACTATTTTTAGGACCGGACAAACTGCCTGAAGCAATGGTTAAAGTAGGCAGATTTATAAAAAGTGTAAAAAAAGTTATGAATGATGCAAAATACTCTATTGAGTCAGAGATAAAGATAGCCGACTTAAAAGAAGAAGCACTCAAATATAAAAAACAACTTGACGCTGCAACAAATGATCTTAATGTATTTAAAAATGTGAACACAAATCCGGCAAAAGAGATAAATGATGCCATTGGCATAGCAAAAGATACTTTTAACAACAATGCCACAAGCACTCCAAAAGAGACTATCGAGCCTTTGAAAGAAACCGTCACATTCAAAAAAAATAGTTTGAAAAATGAGGAGGTTTGATGTTTGAGGATCTAAAACCGCATCTTGTAGAACTCAGAAAAAGACTTTTTTTATCTGTTGCAGCCGTATTTATTATGTTTGCGCTAGCATTTTCTTTTCATAATGAGATATTGGCATGGGTTATTGGACCGTTAAAAGAGGCTTTAAATACCGCATCAGCAACCATGAAAAATGCAGCTAACGGATCAGTCACTACTCAACAAGTCGGAGGAGCTTTTTTTGTAGCATTGAAAGTTTCATTTTTTGCAGGCTTCATAGGAGCATTGCCCTATATTCTCTATCAACTATGGCTTTTTATTGCACCGGGGCTTTATGAAAATGAAAAAAAACTTGTAATTCCTTTTGTGATAGGAGGGACTATTATGTTTTTAGTCGGTGTACTTTTTGCATACTATGTTGTTACTCCTTTCGGTTTTGAATTTCTGATAAAATTCGGCTCAGAGCTTTATCTTCCTATGATAAATATTGAAGATTATGTGGGATTTTTTGCTAAAATAATGATAGGTTTCGGTTTGGCATTTGAATTGCCTGTAATCGCTTTTTTGCTTGGAGCTATGGGTCTTATAACAGATAGAACCTTAATCGATTTTTTTAAATATGCCGTTGTTTTAATTTTCGTTGCTGCCGCGATTCTAACACCTCCGGACATACTCTCACAACTGCTTATGGCTTTGCCTCTGGTTGGGCTGTATGGTATCTCCATACTTATAGTTAGATTTGTAAACCCTGAGGAAAAAGAGATATCAAATCTATCGACTAAAGTAAATAATGAATCTTGATCTGCTTACTTCAAGTTATGACTATCTGCTCCCAAAAGAGCTTATAGCATCACACCCCGCTCATCCTGCCGATAGCGCAAAATTGCTTGTGTATGATAGAAAAACAGATACTGTTACGCATACGGTATTTTCCAATATACTTGATTTTATACCAAATGATTGTTCTATTTTTTTAAATGATACAAAAGTCATAAAAGCTAGAATATTTGGTCATAAAAGCAGTGGCGGCAAAATAGAACTTTTGCTTGATAAGCCGATAGCCAATGATAGATTTGTTGTTTACATAAGAGGCAAGGTCGGTATTGACACAATACTTGATTTTGACAATGTTCTAAAAGCAAAAGTTATCGCTTTAAATGAAGACGGAAGCAGAATAGTAAATTTTTTTGAAAATGACAAAAAAATAGACTTTGCCAGACTGATAGTTCTGCTTGACAAATTAGGGCATGTTCCGCTGCCTCCTTATATACAAAGAGCGGACACAAAAGAAGATGTGATGGAATATCAAAGTCTATTTGCTAAAGTTGCAGGCGCTGTAGCAGCTCCTACGGCATCACTCCATTTTACTCCGGAACTTTTAGCAGGGTTAAAACAAAAATTTGATACATACACCCTAACGCTTCATGTAGGATCGGGGACTTTCAAGCCTGTAGATTGCGATAAAATAGAAGAACATCAAATACACTCAGAGCCTTTTAATATACCTGCAGATACCGCGTCAGCGCTAAAAAGCGGTAAGCCGGTACTAGCGATCGGGACAACAGTAACAAGAACGATAGAATTTTTCCATAAAACAGGCAAAAGAAGTGGCGAATGTGATATCTTTTTGCATCCGCAAAATACTCCAAAAAGAGTCAATCACCTGTTGACAAATTTTCACCTGCCAAAAAGCACTCTTATCATGCTGGTATCAAGTTTTATAGGCAGAGAAAAGACCCTTGAAATATACGATGAAGCGATAAGAAATAACTATAAATTTTACTCATACGGAGATGCTATGTTGATTTTATAATAATATTTTTAGAAATCCTTTGTCATAATATATAAACCAAACTTTTTGGGAGCTAAAAAAATGATAAAATCAAAAATTATAATCAAACTATCTGCTTTGGTTGCGGTCGCTTTATTTACAGGATGCACAAATAACGATAATTTAAGACCTCAATCATATAAATATGAAACATATCCTAAAAATACAAATTATGCAATTATAAAACCTACAAAAGATAAAGAATTTTCGGAAGAAAACTTAGCTTCCATGATAAAAGATTTAGAGGGGCGTCCGTATGTCTGGGCAGAAGAAGGTCCATACTGCTTTGATTGTTCCGGTTATTTATACTACATGTTCGGCAAAATGGGAGTAGATATACCAAGAGTTGCCAGGGAGCAATTTAAACATGGCATACCTGTTGCTTTTGAAGATTTGAAATTTGGAGACCTTGTCTTTTTTGACACTACGAGAAACAGAAGGGGTAAAATAACCCATGTAGGCATGTATCTAAAGGATGGCTGGTTTACTCACGCAAGCTCAAGTCACAAACAGATAACATATAGCAACTTCAACACGGATGCATACTATCGAAAAAGATTTATGGGTGCTAGAAGATATTATGAAAAAAATGGTGATAAGTATACGATACTACAGCCTAAAATGCAAAATGAATTTACCCAAATGATAGCATCAAATAATGACTATAAGCCTGTTGCTGTGATAGCTTCCAACTATAGATCAAACACAAAATCAGATATTAGCGGGGAGGTTGCTTATGAAGATCTGCAAACAGGAAAAATTGAGAATACCATAACAGATAGCCATAATATAAAAGAAGAGGCTATAGTTATAAAAAGTACAGAGGCTATCAATAACACGCCAATTAAAACAATAGACTTAAGCGCTGCGAAACAGCCGGAAACTAAAGCAACTGCTGAAGATAGAGCTTCTCTAAAAACAGATATTCAAAATACAACAGCTCATATAGCACGATCAGAGGTCTTGCCTGCCAAAAAAATTGCTAAAACAGAAACAAAATCCTCAAATGTTAGTAGCGGGTACTATGTGCAGGTTGGAAAATTTAAAAGCAACCCTGATAAAAATTTCTTGAACAAAATAAAAGCGAAAGGTTATGCTTACACTATAATGCCTATATCTGAAAACGGCAAATTGGCTTCTAAAATTTTAATAGGTCCTTTTAAAAATAATACTGAAGCGCATAGAAAACTAAATGATGTTAGAGAAAGTATCTTAAAAGAAGCTTTTATAACAAAAATTAACTCATAGATTATAGCATGAAGTTGGCTTCCATTGATGTCGGTTTGAAAAGAATCGGCATTGCTATATGTTTGGATGATAAAACTGCGATACCGCAAGATGCTATAATTAGAAAAAATAGAAAACAAGCCTCAAATGATCTAAAAAATTTTCTTATGACTTGGGAGATAGAAAAACTCGTAGTCGGCGTACCAATGGAGGGAAGTTCAACTGATGAGATGATGCGCAGAATAACGCACTTTGTGGATCTGCTTGAGTTATCTATACCTGTCGTATATCAAGATGAACAAAATAGCTCACAAGAAGCAAAAGAGATGAGTGTGGGTATCTTTAAGCACTCAAGAGATGGCAAAATAGACTCATTAGCAGCGGCAATTATACTTGAAAGGTATCTAAGTAGCGTAAAAACTAACTGCTAGTTTGCTTACTACTCTTTAACTTTCCCCTCATACCACTTTCTTAGGTAACGGTCAAATGGTGAAAATATATAATAAATTGCAGGAACAACAAGCAATGTTAATATCATAGAGCTAAGGAGTCCGCCGATAATGGCTATTGACATGGGTGATTTTACTTCGCTCCCTACGGCATTACTAAATGCCAAAGGCAGCATTGCAAATATCATCGCCATAGTTGTCATAAGTATCGGTCTAAGTCTTTTTCTGCCTGCTTCAAGCAGTGCCTCATTTATACTTTTGCCATTTTCAACTGCATGATTTGCAAAATCGACTAAAAGCACTGCATTTTTACCGACCATTCCCATCAAAAGCATAAATCCTATCATAACAAATAAGCTAAAGTGATTTCCGCTTAATAAAAGAGCGATCAATACCCCGGAAATACTTAGAGGCAGAGCAACCATAATTATAAAAGGCTGAACAAGAGACTCATAAAGAATTGCCAAAATAACATACATAAAGATCACAGACAAAAACAGCGCTGCACCAAATGCGCTTGCCGTTTTTTGCATCTCTTCTGCAAAACCGACAAATCTATATCCAACACCTTTCGGAAGCAGAGTTTTTATCTTTGATTCCGTATAGCTCACTGCGCTCGCCAGATCCGTTCCGTAAATATCTGCAAAAACCGTAACCTGCCTTTCTCTGTCAGTTCTGTTGATAGTTGCCATAGAGTTTTCTCTTTTTATGTCTATAAGTCCGTCTAGAAATACCATTTCATTTGTTTTTGGAGATCTTATTTGGAGCATTTTCAAATTAGCTACATCAGTTCTATACTCATCTGGTAATCTTAAAAATATATTGTACTCTTTGCCGTCTTCTTCTAGTTTTGATATCTCAATCTCTCCTGAAAATGAATTTCTTATAAGCGTTGCAATATCTTTTGCGCTGATGCCCATTCTAGCAGCCTGCTCTCTAAGTATGGTTATTTCTAATTGCGGCTTTGTGTCTTCAAGGTTGCTATCTATATCAACAATTCCTTCTTTTTTAGATAAATAGCTTGTAATATTGTTTTTAGCAATTGATAGATCTTTTAGCGAATCTGATTTTAAAACCAATTGATAAGGCACGCTTACGCCTGCGCCTTTAATATTTGGGATTGCCGCAACTGTTATGAACATTTTTTTCTTGAAAGGTTCGAGCTTTTTGCGCAAATCTTGGATGATCTCTTCTTGATTTAGGCTTCTTTGATCTTTTTCTTTTAATTTCACATAGATCAAACCTTTGTGTATCTCTCTAGCTGAACTATAGCCGATACCTAGCGTTGTAAACTCTATGTTTTTGTCTTTTTTGACAACATTTTGTATCGCTTGGCACTCTTTGATCATCTGCTCTAAGGATATTCCTGCATTTGCTTTTACCTGTATCTCAAATTCGCTTTTATCTTCTTTTGGGATAAAATCCATACCGATCTTTGGAAAAAGAGCTAAGGAGGCTATAAAAATAATAAAAACGATCAAAAGTGTTTTTTTTCTATTATTTAAAATTCTCTTCAAAATACTTTCATACTTTGTTTCCAGCCATACAAATATATGTTCTGTTTTTACATGGAAGCTGTTTTCTTTATTATTTAAAACTCTAGCACTTAGACTTGGGATTAAACTAAGAGCAACCGTGTATGAGATAATAATGGCAAATCCGACTGTCATTGCAAATGAATTGAAAAATCTGCCTACAATGCCGCCCATAAACGAAACAGGTATAAAAACAGCTAACAGCATTGCAGAAATTGCTAAGATCGCAAATGCCATCTCTTTTGTTCCTTCGACTGCCGCACTAAACTTGTCCATCCCCTCTTCTATCTTTTTGTTGATATTTTCTATTACGACGATGGCATCATCTATAATAATGCCTATTGCCAGCGTTAACCCTATCATGGTCATCTTATTTAGATCATAGCCCATATAATCCATCAATGCAAATGTTCCGACTATAGAAACAGGAATTGAAAGAGCTGAAACCAAAGTGATAGTAAAATTTCTTAGGAATAAAAAGACTATAACAGCTGCGAGGAATGCTCCGTAAATAAGATCAAATTCAACATCTTTTAGTGAATGCTTGATGTAAACAGATGTGTCATTGAGTATATTTATCTCATATTTGTCTCCTGCTTTTTTATAAATATCCGGAAGTTTATTTTTTATGGTATCAATAATCTCTATGGTATTTGTTCCTGAAATTTTTTGAACTTCAAGCATAACGCCTTTTTTATTATTGTAAGACGAAAAGCTTTGCGCATCACTTAATCCATCTTCTACGGTTGCTACATCTTGAAGCCTTATACCATCTTTGATAATTACATTTTTAAGTTCCTCGACACTCAAAGAATCGCTTTTTGTCTTTAAGATCAACTCTTCTGTCTTGCTTACAAGTTTTCCGCCGGCAGATTTGATATTTTCACTAAGCATTATATTGTTCAAATCCGATACGCTTAGCCCAAACTGTGTTAAAAGAAAAGGATTTGGAAGTATCTTGATAGCTCTATCTTGATAGCCTATAAGATTTATTCTGCCTACTCCGTTAACTTTTTGCAGCGTAGGTTTTACTATATCATTAGCAAACATCATTAATTCTTTTTGAGTACCTTTTTTGGCTGTTATAAATATATTTATAATCGGCGCACTACCCACATCAAGCTTGCTAATGAGCGGCTGCTTAGCGTCTCTAGGCAGCTGCACTGCTGATATTTTATCTCTGACATCATTTGCCGCCTCTTCAATATCTCTCTCTAAAACAAATTTGACCACAACTACAGATACACCATTACTGCTCGTAGAGCTTATCATATCTATGCCTGATATCTCAGATACTGCCTCTTCTATCTTGTCCGTAATTTGAGTTTCTATCGTTGACGGTTCTGCGCCGGGATATGCAGTACGAATAGTAATGATAGGAAAGTCGATATTCGGAAATAGTGCTGTTGGCATGCTCTTAAATGCCATCGAGCCTATAATAAGCAGTGTTACCGCATACATAAGCGTAGCAATAGGTCTATTAATCGCAAATTTATACATCTATTTTCCCGTTACTATAGTGCCTGCGCCAAACAATCCTGACGGCAGGTTATCAATTTTGGCTTCTGCTACTGCCATCTGTGTTTTTTCATCAACGCTAGGATAAACTTTAGAGATTGTAGTTTTTAGTTTGGCTCCCTTGCCGCCTATCTGAAAAATAAAAGGCTGACCGGCTTTTACAAGCCCATAATATCTTGCATCAAATTTTATAACAAGCTTCATAGATCCAACACTTTGTATACCAAAAGCATTTGTTGCAGCACCCTGTGATGTTACGACATCGCCCTCCTCTATGTTTTTTGATGTAATTACTCCGCTAAACGGGGCTCTTAGAACAGTTTTATTTAACATTGATTCACTATACCTTTGCTGAGTAATGGCATTGTCCCTTTTGAGCTTGTATGAGTCCAATTGATTTTTATTGATATACTCTTTTACCTGTGAATATCTTTGATACTCCAAAGATGCAAATTTAGCTTGCGATCTAGCCATATTTGCAAGTGCTAAAAGATCATCATTTTGCAAACTTGCCAAAATTTGACCCTTTTTAACATTTGAGCCGACATCTACATATATTTTTTTCACAATTCCGCTGCTGCTAAATGCAAGCTTTGCGCTCTTCTGCGCTTTTGTTTCAAATGTTGCAAATACATTTGCTCCAAAAGAAATATTTAACATCAATAAAGTTGTAAGTAATATTTTTTTCATTTAATAAACTCCTTTGGATCTTTTCCGGCAAAATAGTAGAAAAGTGACTTTGCGATCTCATAATCATACAACGATGATTTATATCTAGACATTGCAGCGCTTTTTGCGTTTAGCGCATCAAGATATGCTACATTATCAACTAAGCCGGCTTCGTATTTTTGAGTAACTATCTCATATGTACTATCAGCAGATCTAAGAGCGCTTATCGAACTCTTTATTTGCGCCTTGATCGCATTTAGTCTTTTCTTTGCAAGTTCAAATGAACTTTTTTGCTCTTTAATAGAGCCTATTTTTTGCTCTTGTAGAGCCAGACTTTGAAGAGTGTATGCTTCTTTTTGTTTACTTATCTGCCCGCCGTCAAATATTCTCCATGTTGCATTAACAGAAAGGACATTTTTTTTCTCAAGCAACAGACCTGAATTTGCCGCCAACACATCATCATCATAATAATATTTAGTATAAGTATCTTGTATCTTTATCTGCGGTGTTGTAACGGAACCAACAGAATTTCCAATCTCTTTTATAGACTTTGATCTAGCATCCAATATTTTCGTTTTTTCAAAATCATCCATAGGCACATTTAAGTCCGGTTCTATCAATGATGATGTTTTTAGAGCTTGAAAATCTATCCCTGTTTCTCTTTGAATATACTCTTTTTGCTCATCTATGGAAAAAAGCACATTTTCTACATTATAATTATTTTCATCATACGATGCTTGAAATTTATCGACATCATCTTGGGTCATAAGTCCTGCTTTAACAAAACTTTTTGCTCTTTTTATCTGATAAGCAAGCTCTTTTGATTTCATCTGCAATACCAGCAAATTTGATTGGAGTTTTTGTATGAGAAAATATCTCTGAATTATATCTAATGCCATATTTTTAGAAAATGCATCTTTCTCGTACAGTGAGGCTTTATAGTCAAATGACTTGGATTTTACAAGTGAACTTTTCTTTCCTCCGTCATATATATCAAGCGATGCGACACCGTATATACTTTTTGTCTCTTTTGGGCTTATCATATTTGCAGGATTGCTGTTTATGTATGTTGCCCCTATATCCAGAGTTGGAAAAAATGACCGCTTTTGTGATTCAAGTTCTTGTTCTTTTGAGAGAGCTTGATAATTATATGATCTAAGTGTTTGATTATTTTGTATCATACCGTTTAAAAGTTCGTCAAGTCCGACTTCAGATGCAAAACAAACATTGATCAAGCCATAAAAGAATAATATTTTTTTATTTATTTTCATTCAGCCCCCCCCTATTTTTACACAATACAAAAGATATAAATCTTTCTATCTCTTCTTTGGCGTCAAAATCATCAAGAGAACTTCTTACAACGAGACCCAAATGAAAAAATCTAATTATTCGGATGAGATCATTTGTTAAATTAAGTTTTTCAATAACAATGGCATCTTCAATCATCTTACCCAAAAATTTCTCAAAACTATTTACGCACTCCTTGTCGTGTTCTCTCATCTCATTGCTAGCCTCTGTAATTGCGATACTCAAAAACTCTTTATATATTTTAAGATTCTTTTCATACTCAGGTAAAAATAAAAATGATAAATAGTATTTCAATTTTTCTTCAAAATTAAATTTTTGCTCATCGAAAAATTCTTCAAGCCATTTTTGCATATCCTCAATTAATATATTTAATATTTCAAATACAATTTCATCTTTATTCGAAAAATATTCATAAACAGTTCCTTTTCCTATGCCGGCTTGGGCTGCGATTTGAGAAACTGTAATATTTTTTATCCCATTTTGAAAAAGTAACTCTTTGCATGAAAATGCTATTTGCTTTCTTTTTTCATCTTTATCTATCGTAATAGCCATTTTTTATTCCTAATCTTTATGACCGACCGTCGGTCAATTACTGTAAAACTGAATCATAACAAATATTTACTTAAGCAAGATTAGCTATTTGTTCAATCTTGCTTTTAGTTTTTGAATTCTGGCATATGCCCTATTTATATCATTTACCGAAAGCTCATTATTTTCTATCAATGCTTTGATAGTATCAACTAAAACTTTTGTTTTAACCGTATTGTTTGGATCTAGCTGATTGCCAAAAAGCAGTATATCATCACCGGCTTTTATCGCAAGTTTTAAAGTATCTCTAAGCGAATATTTACTTTGTATTGCGCCCATTTGCAGATCATCAGTTATAACAACTCCATTATACCCAAGCTTATTTCTCAACAAACCATTAACTGTCTTGCTAGACAAACTAGCCGGATATTTTTCATCAATTTTACTATTGAACACATGGGCAACCATTACGCTGTCTGCGCTGTTTTTCAACTCCTTATACGGGTTTAATTCTACAGGACTCCATGTATTTGTAACATCGACATAGCCTTTGTGCGTATCCCCCAATGATGAGCCGTGTCCGGGAAAATGTTTTAGTGAAGTCAAAATACCCTCTTTATTCATGGCATCAACAAAAAGTTTTGCTTTTTTTGAAACATCTATAGGATTTTTACCGTATGATCTTCCTAGCCCAAAGATAACCCTGTTTTGTGGATTAACCGCCAAATCAACAACAGGAGCCAAATCATAATTTATCCCAACACTTTTTAACTCTTTTGCCATCTTTGTATAAGTAGCTGAAATTTGGGCGTCATTCATTGCACAAACAGTTGATGCGCTTGGAAAATTACCCAAAAAACCATAAGCGCTTTTAAGTCTTTGTACCTTTCCGCCCTCTTGATCAATTGCAATAAGAAGATTTTTATTGGGAGAACAATTTTGAAGCTGTTTTGTAAGTTTTGCAATTTGAGAAACTGAAGATATATTTTTTGGTTTTGTCTTATCCGTTGGATTATAATCAAACAGTATCACACCGGCAAGATCATAATCTCGTATATCTTTACATATTTGGCTATCTTTGCCGACCTCAGTACCATAAAAGCCGACCATTAGCATTGAGCCTATTTTTTTATCCATTGGATCTGCATTTGAACATCCAAAGAATAAAGATGAAATAGCTAATACTTTTATAATTTTTTTCAAAACAACAACCTTTTTTTATGCATTTTAACAATAAATACTTTAAATTAAATATTACACATTATTTTCACTAAAAATTGATATAATGGCAAAAATAAAAAAAGGATGATTTGTGAAAAAGATAATATTGTATTTTTTTTCATTGCTATTGATAGCTTCAGCGCTTGAAGCAAAACCAAATGAAAACTATAGTTTTACCGATGTAAACGGCAAAGTGCTGCACGCAGTAGGTACAAAAGATGGACTTATAATCCCTGAAGCTAAAAATAAGATCATATTTTTAGAATTTTTTGGTCACAGGTGTCCCCCTTGCCTAGCCTCGATACAACATTATAAAAATATACAGGCAAAATATAAAGGCAAAGTTCAAGTAATTGCAATAGAAGTGCAAGGCTTAAGCAATGCAGGGGTTAAGGCTTTTGCTACACAAAAAGGGATAAATTATATAGTCGTATCTCAAGAGAAAGCGGGAAATTTTGTTAATTATATTGCATCAAGAGCCGGCTGGAGCGGCGCTATACCATATCTTATAGTAATAGATAAAAAAGGTGTTGTCCAGTATATGCAAGCAGGCTCTGTTGGGCAAGCAGGTCTTGAAACTATTATAAAAGAGCTTTCTAAATAAGGCTTATTTTTCCGTTAATTATGGTTATTAACCCTTCGAGTTCTGCTTCATAAACTCTATTTTTAAATCTAGCAACAGCATCATCCAAAGTTGGATTTTGCTGACAAAAAATAAAAAAATCATCATTTATATAGCTTTTGTTCCTCAGCTCTTTTCCAAACTGTGCGGCAAACTCATTCACATCATAGATCATCATAGCCTCACCTCTTGCTAAAATAGCATTTGTTCCCCTGCTCTCATCTATCCTATGGGGTAAAACATATATTTTTTTGCCCATTTTCAAAGCAAATTCTACCGATCTCATCGAGCCGCTATCAATATCAGCTTGAGTTACAATCAAAATATCGCTAAGTGCCACAACTATCTCGTTTCTCTTAACAAAACTCCACTGTGTGGCTTTAAAATGCGGCTCAAATTGACTAAGCAAAAGTCCATTATTTGCGATAGATCCTATGAGCTTTTTATTTGTCGCTGGGTAATAAATATCAATGCCGCTTCCAAGCACGCAAATCGTATTTTCCACCCCTGCCCCCTCATGCGCGATCGTATCAACACCAATTGCTCCGCCGCTTACCACGCAAACACCTCTTTTAGATAATGCTCTTGCAAGATTATATGTACATTCTCTGGTATATGGTGTCGGATCTCTGCTTCCAACAATCGAAACCTTTGTCCTTTTTAGTAAAGAGATGTTGCCCTTATAATAAAGCTGCGGATACTTCTTTAGAGCTTCCAACTCTTTTATATGTTCATCTAATATTTTATACATAACTGTATTTTAACATAAAAAAATAGGTGGTGAAGAAAATATGTCATAATGCAATATTTTAGTAAAAAATTTTTTGTTAGATTGCAGTAAATTTAAATTTTGAAACTAGATAATAATTATTCTTATCTAATAATTATTTAAGTTAAACTTTGTTATCATTCTATTGTATCAACCAATAAAGGAGACAACATGGGATGCGATACAGGTGTAAAACCTAGAAAACAGACAATAGACAATGCAACAACAGAAGAAAATATAACAAAAAAGGATAACAATATGAGTTCAACAATGGTTAGAAGAGAGATGCCACAATTTACAATGGATGCTTATGACGCTAAAACAGGTCATTACAAAACAGTTTCAAGTGAAGATTATAAAGGAAAATGGACAGTAATATGCTTTTACCCCGCTGACTTTACATTTGTATGCCCAACTGAAATAGCTGCCATGAATGCGCATGCCAATGAGTTTAAAGAGCTTGGTGTAGAGATACTAGCCATATCAACTGATACTAAATTTTCACACAAAAGATTTGCAGAAACTGAGCCTATTTTAAAAGGTCTTGAGCTAACAATAGGTGCTGATACAAATAAAGAGGTAAGTCGTGCATTTGGTGTATTGATAGAAGAAGAGGGTGTGGCTCTTAGAGGTAGATTTTTGTTTAACACTGATGGAGTATGCGTAGCTCAAGAGGTACAAGCCGATTCGGTAGGTAGAAATGTAAATGAATTTATAAGACAAGTACAAGCTTGGCAACATGCTACAAAAACAGGTGAAGTTTGCCCTGCAGGATGGAGACCGGGCAAAAAAACACTTCCGGTCAACACTGACGCAGAAAAGATGACCGGTCATGTTGGAGATTATATTACTATTGAAGAGATCTTATCTTGATCTCTATTTGATTTAGGCGTTTGAGCAAAAATTGCTTTTTTTAATTTTTGATTAGTCTCTTGTAGGTTGTTGCAAAGGAGCTTACAAGAGCGACTAGTCGCGATAGCTATCGCATGAAGACCTAATTTGGAGCTTTGCTCCAAATTTGAGACTATTTTAGTTAGTCTCTTGATTTACGATTTTATTCGCCTTGATCCAAGGCATCATCTCCCTTAGTCTTCTTCCTGTTACTTCAATAGGATGATTTCTAAGGTTATTTCTCTCTGCATTCATTCTAGGATATCCTGCTTGACCTTCAAGTATGAAGTCTTTTGCAAATTTACCGTTTTGAATCTCTTTTAGAATTTCTCTCATTGCTTTTTTAGACTCTTCATTGATAACCCTTGGACCGCTTACTATGTCGCCATATTCAGCAGTATTAGAGATCGAGTATCTCATATCAGCGATTCCGCCTTCGAAGATCAAATCAACGATAAGTTTCATCTCGTGCAAACACTCAAAGTACGCCATTTCAGGCGGATATCCGGCTTCAGTTAGCGTTTCAAAACCTGCTTTGATAAGCGCGCTTACGCCGCCGCAAAGAACAGCTTGCTCGCCAAAAAGGTCAGTTTCAGTTTCATCTTTGAATGTAGTTTCAATTATACCCGTTCTTCCGCCGCCGATTGCACTTGCATATGAAAGAGCCAATGCTTTTGTATTTCCGCTAGGATCTGCGTGAACAGCGATAAGATCAGGAATACCGCCGCCTTTTACAAATTCACTTCTTACTGTATGTCCAGGAGCTTTAGGAGCTATCATGGTTACATTGATATCCGCTCTTGGGATGATTCTTCCGTAATGGATATTAAATCCATGTCCAAATGCAATAGTTGCGCCTGTTTTAAGGTTTGGCTCTATTTCATTTTTATAGACCGCAGCTTGAGATTCATCCGGAAGAAGTATCATAACAACATCTGCTTTTGCCGTTGCTTCGCTTACACTGTAAACTTCAAAACCTTTTGCAACAGCTTTGCCCCAGCTAGCTCCTCCCTCTTTTAATCCAACCACTACTTTAACGCCGCTATCTCTAAGATTTTCAGCATGAGCGTGACCTTGGCTTCCAAAACCGATCATTGCTACTGTTTTTGATTTGATGATATTTAGATCACAATCTTTGTCATAATATACATTTAAGTTTGCCATGAACTTGCCTTTTGTAGTAAAATTTGTCACAATTATATCTTATTTTTGCTTACCTTTGTATGTAGTAAAATATGTTTATTATTGTATAATTCTTGATATCAAATATACGAAGGACAAATAATGGAAAAATTTAAAACATATTTTTTAATGATAGGATTAACACTTCTTTTTGTATGGTTTGGAAGTTTTATAGGTGGTAAAACCGGTATGATAATAGCATTTTTAATGGCCGTAGGGATGAACTTTTATGCATACTATTATAGTGATGAGCAGGTTTTAAAACATTATCATGCGATACCTGTAGATGAAAGCTCTGCCAGCGGTCTATACAAGATAGTAAGAGACTTAACAACAAAAGCAAATCTGCCTATGCCAAAACTTTATATCATCCAAGATCAAGTGCCAAATGCATTTGCAACAGGAAGGAATTATGAGCATGCAGCAGTTGCCGTAACGGAAGGTTTACTTGACCTCTTAAGCGCCGATGAAGTAAAAGCAGTTATCGCACATGAACTAAGCCACATCAAACACTATGATATGCTTATAGGAACCGTAGCTGCAACAATGGCCGGAGCGATCTCCATGCTTGCTAACTTTGGTATGTTTTTTGGCGGAAACGGCAGTGATGAAGATAGGCCAAACCCGATAGTAACGATAATCTTAATGTTAATAATGCCGCTTGCAGCAAGCATAGTTCAAATGACTATCAGCAGAAGCAGAGAATTTATGGCGGATGAAGGCTCTGCAAAACTTACGGGTCATCCCGAATGGCTGCAAAGTGCGCTTATAAAACTTGATAATTATGCGCATGGCAATCTACTTCATGATGCGCAGCCGCAAAATGCCCATATGTTTATCATAAATCCTTTTTTAGGCTTAGGAGGAAATATAAGAGAACTTTTCAGTACTCATCCAAGTACAGAGCAAAGGGTAGAGAGATTAGAGGCGCTAAAATAAAAGTGTAATATAATCTTTATATGAAGATAATAATAAAAAAACAAAAAAATAATATCAAAGGGGATGCAAATAGATGAATGAATTTGCACTCCAAATTACAAACGGCTGCAAAAAAAGCGATATAGATGAAGAGTACATCAAAGCTTTTGATGATTTAAAAAAAATAGATGCCGTCAAAGAAGATAAAGACGGTTTATTTAGATTATCCTCTCTTTATCGCATAGGTGAACTTTATATAAGCAAAGATGGTACGGGGTTTGTAGAATCCATACTAAAATCAGAGAACGACCTGCTTATAGAGCCTGAAAATTTAAAAGGTGCAAAAAGAGGCGATCTAGTAGTCGCTAAAATAATTATTGCTAAAAGAGGCAGAGTAAGCGGAAAAATAATCTTAACCGCAAAAAAAGCATTTTTGTATAATTTGGCATATATAAATATAGACGAATCAAAAAATTTCTCCATTTTAAATCTAAGAACAAATGAACCGTTATCTGCATGGATGAGTGGACTTGATCTGAAAACGCTCAAAAGTGGAACAGTTCTAAAAATAGATGTTGATAATAATGAAGTAAAAGAGATCTTAGGCAATATCGATGATCCAAAAATAGATGAGAAAATATCTCTTATCCTCTATGATAGAGAAGATGAATTTCCAATTTCGTGCTTAGAGCAGGCAAGAGCAACGCCCCTTGAAGTCGATGGGGACAAATACCCTGATAGAGTTGATCTAAGAAATTTGGATTTTTGTACCATTGACCCAGTAACAGCAAAAGATTTTGACGATGCTATATATTTTGATGCGGATAACTTTATACTATATGTTGCTATTGCAGATGTAAGTTATTATGTCGATTATTTTTCTCCTATCGACATAGAAGCAAAAAAGAGAGGATTTACCACATATCTGCCTCACAAAGCTTTTCCTATGCTGCCGCGTGAACTTAGTGAAAATGTATGTTCCTTAAAACCTCGTGTTGACAGACTGGCTTTTGTATCAAAAATAACGCTTGATAGAAATTCTTTGACTCCAAAAAGCGAAGAGTTCTTTGAGGCTGTAATACACTCCAAACATAGATTTCATTACGATGAAGTCGACAAGCTTATAGAAACAAATGGGGCTGAGGCTTCCGGAGTTGTAAAAAGGCTTTGGACAAATCTTTCAAAACTTTACGATATCACAAAATCTCTAAGAGCCAAAAGACTAAAAAACGGTTTTGATTTTAGAACAGAAGAGATGAAGTTATCGATCGATAAAAATCATCTTTTAAAAAGCACTCAAATAGAAACAGGCACTCCATCCCATTCTCTGATAGAAGAGTGTATGCTCCTTGCGAACCAAGCATCCGCAAAAAGAGCCACCGGCGAAGAGTGGATCTTTAGAATTCATGAACCGCCTCAAATATCAAAACTCGAAGAGCTTCTTGCAGAGCTTGCTACTATCGGATTATTTGTGGATGACTATGAAGACTCACCTTCACTCATTAGAGCTATACAAAAAGAGGCGGTAAAACTTGGCTTGGAAAACGAAGTTGACTCCATGATCATAAAATCGCTAAAACAAGCTTCTTATGCGCCTCAGAATTTGGGGCATTTTGGGCTTGGATTTACGCATTACAGCCACTTTACATCACCGATTAGAAGATATAGCGATCTAATACTGCATAGACTTATAAAAACACAATTAAACAGTGACTCAAAAGAGAGAGAATATCTACTTAGAAACATATCTCCATTGTGCGCCAGAGTAAGTGAGTTAGAGAGAAAAACGACAAAATGTGAATGGGATTTTAGAGATAGAAAATTTGCCAGATGGGCAGCCGCTCATAAGGATGAAATATTTGAAGCTGAAATAATCGAGATAGAGGACAATAACGCAAAAGCTATGCTAAAAACAGATATAAACGGTGTCGTTGTAAATGTAAAAAATGACGGCTTACTTCTTTTTGAAAGGGTACAAGTCTCGATCTATGAAGTCAATATAGCAATGGCCATGATCATGGCAAAAGTTGTTCAAAAATTATCAAAAGACCCTATGGAATTTTGATGTACAAAGAAGAATTTGAACAGATACTAAAAACAAGGCTGCCAAAATCGGCTCTTTTTTACGGTGAAAATCAGTATGCGATAGAACAGTATATAAATTTTTATATCACAAAACTGCAAGCAAATGAAGATAAATTGAAGCTCTATTTTGACGATTATGATTTCGAAAAAGCAAAGTCTTATCTTGCCCAAAATTCACTTTTTGGCAATACAAATCTTCTGATTATAAAATCGGAAAAAGTTATTGCCAAAAAAGAGCTTGAATCACTGCTCGAGATGACTCAAAAAAGTCAAAACAATTATCTTCTTTATATCTTTTTGGGATCATCAAAAGATATAAAAACATCCACTTCACTATTTAAAAGCAACGATAGTGTTGAAGTTAGATTATTTGAACCGGATATTAGAGATTCGATAATGATATTACAAAACAAAGCAAATCATATAGGTTTAAAGATAGAATCTTATGCGCTTGAATATCTGGTAATAATGCTTGGTAACAACCTGATATTATGCAGCAATGAACTAGATAAACTAAATATCCTAAATAGAGAAATAACGACTAAAGATATAAATGAATTGGTTTTTCCCCAAACTTCTCTCTCCGCAGAAAAACTCTTTATCGATGTTTGCAATAAAAAATTAGATCCAAATAAAATAAATACTCTTTTAGACTCAGGCGAAGATGCCAACAGCATACTAAGAGCAACACAAAAATTTTTAAATGAAATATTGCTTTTTCAGGCATATATCAAAATAAACGGTACTGTAAATTCACAAAATATTCTTGGCTATAAACTGCCCAAAAAAATAGAGGAACAAAAAGCGACATTGGCAAACCGCATAAGATCTTCAAAACTTTTAAAAGCTTTTGAATATGTTCTGCAATGCGAACTTGAAATAAAATCTGCATCAGCACCACAGAAAGAGACACTGCTGTACTCTATGTTCATAGAACTGCAAAATATTTTATAAGGTATATTGCCGTATAATATATATTCAAAATTCTTGCTCAAAGCCATAAAGGCAATGGGCTATAAAACCAAAGGAAAAAAATGAATTGTTACGAAACACTTTTTGTTGTCAAACCTACTTTGACTGAACAAGAGATCGCATCACAAGTTGCTAAAATCAAAGAAGTTTTAGCAAAAGAAAATGCTGAACTTATCGCTACCGATGATATGGGTATGAGAAAACTGGCTTATACTGTAGCTAAACAAAACAGAGGTTACTATACGGTACTTTATTATAAAGCTGACGGAAGCAAAATCGCTGAAATCGAAAGAAATCTAAAGATCAATGAAGATATCATTAAATTTTTAACTGTTAAATATAGTTCTAAAAAAGAAGTTGCACAATTTGAAAAAATGATCGCTTCAATCGATAAAAGCAAAAATGAAAAAACTTCTAAAGAAGCTGCTCCTAAAAAAGAAGCGGTTGTAGAAGAAGTTGCAGCAGAAGTAACTCAAGAGGTTACTGAATAATTTAAAACAAAGGAGCTCTCAATGTTTAATAAGGTTATATTGGCAGGTAATTTGGCTCGTGATATTGAAATCAGATATTTACCAAGCGGTACAGCAGTAGCGACAACAGCTATTGCTACAAATAGAAGATACAAAGCAAACGATGGCACTCAAAAGGAAGAAACTATGTTTATAGATCTGACCTTTTGGGGAAGAACTGCTGAAATAGCCAATCAATACCTTAAAAAGGGTTCCCAAGTTTTAGTTGAGGGTCGCCTGACTCTTGAGCAATGGACAGCACAAGACGGAAGCAAAAGAAGTAAACACGCAATTGCCGTAGAAACACTTCAAATGCTAGGATGCAGAGATCAGTCTGCGGGTATCTCAGATAGCTATGCTCCTGCGAAAGCAAGTGAAAAAAGCATAGAGACAAAAGAAAGTTCTGCAGAACACACTATACCTGAGATCGATATTGACGATGATGAAATACCATTTTAGAAGGACTTAAATATGAAACAAGAAAGAAAATTTAAAAAAAGACATTGCAAATATTGCGAAATGAAAGTTGATTTTATAGACTATAAAGATGTTAACGGTTTAAAATTTTCGCTAAGCGAGAGATTTAAAATCATGCCAAGACGCCTTACAGGAAACTGCAAAAAACATCAAGAGCTAGTTACTATAGCTATAAAAAGAGCTAGACAAACTGCATTGATCCCTTATATAGTTGATAGAAAAAATGTTGTTGATTCTCAATTTTAATTGAGACAATAACAAATCAACAAAACTTTCCCTTTATGGGCAAAATCTACTTTTATTTACTAAGCAACTTTTGCTTGAATTAGCATAGGTTTATTTTCAAGCAAATTTAACAAGCCTTTTAGAGCTCTATATATTACCCAAACTGTTACAACAAACCATATTATCCAAGCAACAGGAAGCAATACGACAGTAATTGCCAAAATAAAGCCGATAGCGCTCCAAATAAGAGCCGTCCAAAAAGTTCTTATCTGCCACTCAAAATGCGACTCTAAACAAGTTCCGATCACATCATCTTTTTTGATATAGTTTAAAACTATAGCTATAATGAAAGCAATTCCGGCTGTTAATATTCCAATCAGTTGCAGTCCATAAACTATTAAAGCAATATTTTTATTTGGATCTTGAAAATGATCTTGAAGAGTTTTATCATCCATTTATACTCCTTTATAATTAACTTTGATGTCCGTCTACTACAGATTTTATTTTCTCGTAAATAGACAATATATCACCTTTTTTGGCATAAAAACTATTATTGTTTGCTATTAAGTGTGCTGAAGAATGCATAATATCTTCTGCAACCTTTAGTCCATTTTCTCTCATAGTTGCCCCGGTATCAACAATATCTACGATTGCATCAACCAATCCAACCAATGGAGCAAGCTCTATAGAGCCGTAAAGCTTTATAACTTCAACTCCTACTGCTCTTTTAGCAAAATAGTCTTTCGTAATATTTACCATTTTTGAAGCAACTTTTATATTTGGTCTGCTCCAATCGAACTCATCTTCATTTTTAATACCAATGGAAACTCTACACTTGCCAAGTTGCATATCAAGCAAGTCTATGATATCTAAACCCTGCTCTGTTATAACATCAAGCCCAACTACACCCAAATCTGCCGCCCCATGGGCAACATATGTCGGAACATCTTGGTTTCTGACATTTAAAAATCTAAATCCATGATCTTCTAAGATCAATTTTCTATTGTCAAATGCAAAATTTGTATTAAATATTTTAGAAAAAATTTCCAATGTTTCATCTGCAATTCTTCCTTTTGGAAGAGCTATTGTTAGCATTTATTTTCCTTTAGTGCTGTTTTCATACCTTTAAAAACCAAAAACTCATCATATATACTATTTTTAAAATATTTTGAGAGCCATTTGCCGTCTCCGCCGGTAAAGTAAAGAGGTAAATGTGATGTTTGGCTATCAATAACGGCTTTTATTGAAGCAATTATACCATAGCTAATGCCGTCTTTTGTTGTTTTTGGCAAGCCCGTGAGTGAACAATGCCTGTTTATTTCTACATCAAGAGCATTTGATATGCCTTTATAGGCTTTTAGCCAAGCATCAATTCCAAGAAGTATAAAACCCCCTTGATACTCTCCGTTACTTACAATATCAACAGTAATTGCGCTTCCTGCATCTACAAAAACGCCATTTTTATGACTAAGACATAATGCCTTTCTGTCTATGCCCATAGTCTCATATTCGCCTTTTATATGAAGATGATCAGATATATCTATCCAGTCTGCAAACTCTTTTATCTTCTCTTTTGTTTCAATACTGACACAGATATAAAACAACTCTTTATCTTTATAACTCTTTATTGCCTCTTCGTGAGAAATATGAATAATGCTTTTACCGTCATATATATGCGCTCGCGTATTTCCTATATCAGCTAACAGCATCTATTTTCTCCACAACCTTAAAATCATTCTCTTCTAAAAACAGTTTTGCTTTTGAGCATATCGGCGACTTGATAATTATATATCTAAATTTTATCTTGCTTTCATTAAATGTTTCTAATCTTTGAACTAATTCAACGACTTCATTTGCATCTTTTTTTATAAATCTGCTTTTTTTATATATTTGAAATAAAGCGCAGTAGCTGTTTTTCAAATCAACACCAATGTAAATATCGATCTTTTTTCTACTTTTAAGTTTTGATGCATCAATGCTCTTAAGGCTTTTAAAAACTATTCCTTTTTTTGCCAGCAGCTCCACTAACTCTTTCATAATGTAGCCCTTAGAGGATGAAAAGCCCTTATGGTGTCAGCTAGATTTTGCTTTTGAATATGCGTGTAAATTTGAGTTGTTACAAGCGAACTATGTCCCAAAAGCTCTTGGACGACACGCAGATCTGCGCCGCCAATAATGAGCGATGAAGCAAAAGAGTGGCGAAGCACATGGGGTGATACTCCAAGATACTTTTTAACTATCTTAAATGCGCTTATGCGGCTAAGTTTTTCGCCTTTGTAATTTAACCACAAGAAACTGTTTCGCATATCATGATGTTTCAGATATTCATTTAGGGCATCTAGGGCAATGGGTGCTAGCGGAACCATTCTCTCTTTTTCTCCTTTTGCAAAACGAATCTTTAGCCACCCGTCAACAATATCAGTTTTTTGGGCATTCAATGCTTCGCTTATCCTGCATCCGCTTGCATATAAAAATAAAATAAGAGCATAATCTCTAAGTCCGCTCTGCGTGGTTTTGTCTATAAGTTTTATACTGTTCATAATCTCTTCATACGAAAGATATTTGGGAAGATTTTTTGGCAATTTTGACATAGGTAAAGATATCTTGGAATGCTCAAAATTATACTCATGACAAAATTTAAAAAATGTATTGATGGATGAAAGTTTTCTATTTAATGTTCGCTTATTGGAAAATTGAGACAAAAACCCTATAACATCTTCCATTTCAAGCGTCGTCAAACTTTTATCTCCTATAAATTCCTGCAAAGAGGATAAGTCTCTGAGATATGAACTTGTAGTATTTGAACCAAGCATTTTTGAAATGCTTAAATATTCCTCAAATAACAAAAGCAGTTCATTGTTCATTTTTTTAGGATTATCTTTTTACACCGCTTAAAGTATAGTGTTTATATAGTGTTGCAATATTGATTAGTGGTGAATTTTGGGATATAGAGTCTAAAATAGTTTTTGCTTTTTGATATTCTCTTTTTGATATTGCATCATTGACTTGCATTATTAAACTTAGATCATGATAATACTCTGAATCAACAGGCTTATTTTCTATAATACCAAGTGTATATTTGCTAAGATCAGCAATCAATTTATCTTCCAAACCGCTAAGTTCTTGCAATCTTTTAGTATCATTTTTTGCAGATGCCATATGATAACTATACAGATTATAAAGAGCTTTATTATTGCTTTTTAATGACTCTATTGCCCCCTTATCATCAGGATTTTCAATCAATTTCATCAATGCTTCATTTGCTTTTTCGTATTTATATTCCTTATATTCATTGTAACCCCAAAAAGCAATTATCGATAAAGCCACAAAGGCTAATACTATGAATAATTTAGCCTTGTGTTTGTTATATATTGTTTCAAATTTCAAAACACTCTCAAGCAATTTTTCATCACTGCTAAGCTCATCTTTTGCATACTGCTTTATCTCTTTTATATCCATTACATACTCCTAAATATTAAGATAATTATATCAAAATGTGATAAAATCTAAAGTTCAACTACCGTTATGCCTAAATTGCCGGGCATTCTGTAAAATTTTTTTATTTTCGGATGATTTTTTAAAAATTCGCCTACCAACTTTGCCAGTATCCCTGCTCCTCCTCCGTGTATAACTTGAACTTCACTAAAATTATGCACAAGAGCGTCAGATATAAACCTATCTAATTTGTCTATAGCTTCATCTCCAAACATTCCTATTAGCTTCACAGAAACAGCCGCACTTCCTTTCTCAACCGTAGCCACAACTTTCGGTGGTTTTTTTGGTTTAACGCTTTTTTCTTCATCGCTTATCTTTCTCAGATTTGCCAAATCAACTTTGATCTTTAGCCCATCAACATCTATTGTCGCATAATCGCCGGTTATAGAGAGTACCGTTCCTTTATGGGAGCGATATTTTACCCTATCTCCTTCTCTTAAAGCCTCTATCGGTTTTGTCTTTTTTTGTTTTAGAGGTTGAAGTATTTTGTTTGCATCATTTAGCAGCCTTCTACCCTCTTTTGATTCATGTTGTTTTAATGCTTCTTGCGCTTTATACAGAGCATCTCTATATGCAACTTCAAGATTTGTTTTTTGGTTTTCAAACTCTTTATTGAGCTTTTCTTCCAATTCTATAAGATTTTTATGTTCTCTTTCTAATTTTTGGCGTTCTGCATCTATATCTTCAAGCTTTTGTCTCATTTTAAGTTCAAGCATTGCTTGATTTTCTATGAGTTCATTTAAGCGCTCTTTGTCTTCACCGTGAAGTTTTACAACTTTTGATACAATATCTCTTGGTATGCCGTATCTTAAAGCAGTTTCAAATGCATAACTTTTACCGATACTGCCCTCTAAAAAAGTATAAGTAGGAATCCTTTTTTCTTCATCAAATAGCGCTGCAATAAGTCCTGTCTCTTTATTTGGAGCAAGCAAATAAGCCAATCTTTTATGGTGTGTCGTTACTATAAAATAGATATCTTTTTTGGATAACTCTTCAAGCAATACCCTAAACAGACTCGCTGCTTCATCACTATCTGTACCAAGTTCTATCTCATCTACTCCTATAATTGCGTTTTTTTTATCAAAAAGCTTTGCAAATTCAACCATTCTTCCTGCAAATGTCGATATATCATTTTTTACGCTTTGCGGATCGTCTATAATGGCATCAATGATATCAAAATGACCTATATGCGTTTTTGCTACATTGCACCTAAAGGGGAGTAGATACTTGCTCATAAATACTGCGCTTAAAATTGATTTTAAAAGCATTGTTTTACCGCCGGCGTTGACTCCTGTTATAAGCAATATCTTTTTATCAAAAGAGAGTGAGATCGGCACAGGATCCAAAAGTGCCGGATGAGCAAAATCACTAAGTATCACCTTGTTGGTTTTTTGCGGCAAAACAAACTCATAATCTTTTGACTTTGCAAAAAATATTCTTGCCTGATAATGGTCAAATCTATCGAACTCTCTGTTTATGAATGACAAAAATCTTTCATTTTCGCTCATAATGGATGAAAAATCTTTGCAATATCTTAGTATAATGAGCTCTTTTTGACTTATAAGAGCTGATTCCTTAGCCTTTAGGTCGCTTAGACTTTGTGGCAGTATATAAAAAAATCCGCTGCTGCTTCTGGCAATAACGCTTGCTTTTATGGCATTGGAAAATCCGCCTCTTACCAAAAGCGTCTCTTCATTATTTATAAAATGTATTTGCGAATCCACCAAGAACTCACTTAAATGCGATGATCTCAATATATTGTACAAAGAATCTTTTATGGCTTTTTTGTTTGAAGCAATAGCATTTTCAATTCCAAGCAGCTCTTCGTCTTTTTGGCTGTTAATTTCGCCTTTGTCGGTAAAATAAGTTACAATATTACTAATTTGTGGTGGAACAATGATATCATTTATCCATTTTGACACTAACGGAGGAAGAGTTAAGCTTTTTAAATAATTGAAATACTCTATGATTTGAACAAAAGAGTAAATTTCATCTATTGAAAGAGTTGCCTGTTTTTTTAATCTGTTTAACTGATTGTTCAAGTTTAAAACATTTTTAGGAGGTTTAAACTCCAGCAAGGATAGCTCTTTGATAAATTTAAAATGCAAATTGGTATCACCGATCATTGCAATATCTTTATCTCTTGCTAAAAAATTTTTAAAGCCTTTTATATACTCCTCGATATCAAGTTTTTTGTACAAAGAGGAACGAAACATAAATTAGTGTTGCTCCCCTCTGATCTGATATGTTATATCGCCTGCTCCAAAGGCCGTAATAAGCCCGCTATTTATCTCTTTTATAATATGGTTATCTTTATAAACTTTTACTATACCGTCCTCTTTAGTAACTCTGTCTGCCATTATAGGACCGTAAGAAGAAAAAGCCCCCTTAAGATCAATGACAACTTCAAGTTCCCCTGCACTCCAAATAGGCAAAATTATAAGCTCATCTACACCTTCAAAACACTTAACAAATCCGGCTAAATTATCTATAGTTCTACTATACTTATGCGGCTGCCAAATAACGCTTAACTTGTTTAAATTTCTTAAATTTTTATATACATTTAAAGCATCAATGGTTGCTTTTATCTCTGTCGGATGATGACCATAATCATCCACAACGATACAGTTCTGATTATCTTGAATTATGTCAAATCTTTTTTTAATACCTTTGTATTTTCTAAGTCTATCTCTTATCTCTTCGAGATCTTCTCCAAGTTCAAGCGCAGCCAATATTGCCAAAGATGCATCAAGCGCTATATGTTTACCAAATCCAAAAACTTCAAAACTTCCAAGATCTTTTAGTATAAATTTTGTATAAGGCTTATTATCAACTAAAACATACTCTATATTTGATATATCCGATGTCGGATAAAGTTTGACCGATTCCATATCAAGTGAGTTTAAAAATTCATCTTCTGCATTGATAACGCGAATTTTTGCTAAACTTAAAAAGTTTTTATAGGCATTATAAAATCTCTCTTCGTCATATTTATAATACTCCATATGCTCAGGCTCTACATTTGTTACAATTACCAGATATGGATTTGAATTTAAAAAACTCTCATCACTCTCATCTGCTTCAAAAACTACTTTTTTATTGTCAAAGTGTCTTACATTTGAGCCAAACTCCTTGCTTATGGCGCCTATTAGCGCATTTGAATTTGGTATCAAAGAAGATAAAATGGCAGAAGTTGTACTTTTACCGTGTGCTCCTCCTACCGCATAAACCTCTTTATCCCCTAATATAAATTTTAAAGCATCTTTTCTCGAATACAGATCAATGCCGAGTTTTTTTGCATTTTGAAACTCCGGATTATTTGGTCGCACTGCTGCCGAATAGATAACTCTATCTGCGCCGATTACAGCATCTTCATGGTGAGGGATAGTTATCTTTGCATGGAAATTTATCGCCAGATCATTTGTGATCTCACTTTGTCTGATATCTGAACCGCTTATATTGTCTCCATCACTTGCCAAAAACTTAGCCAATGCTGAAAGACCTATTCCGCCGATTCCTATAAAGTGTGTATTCATTTGCCGGCTCCTTCTAATTTTTTAAGTGTCTCTTTTGCTTCATTTACATGCTTTGCAAGCATTGAGAGCAAGATATCATTTGGCTGAGTAAAATTTTGAATGAAATATGATGTTTCGTTTATCGTATCCATATTGTTATCAACTAAATTTTCGATAAATTCATCAAAACTATATCCTGCCATTACGATTGCAGCATGAATAAGCATCGATTCGCTTAGATCTTCGTCATCTATGGTATGAGCAAGCGCCAAAAACAGCTCTTTTGCGCTTTTTTTATCATCTTCGCTATAAAGCCCGATCGCATGCTCATACATAGCTCTTGCAGTTGCCAGGTCTTCACTGTTTTTGATATTAAACTTTATATTGTTTGCTAGATTTTCACTCATTTTATCAAAAGATGTTGAAATCAAAAATGTAAATATATCATTTATCTCATCTTCACTATTGCCCATTAATATCTTTGCATCTAATAGCTGATAACCTTTTGCTACGCTTACTTCTTCTTTCATCTGCTTTTCTAGCGTTTGTAAAAAATCCAAAAACTCTTTGTTTTGCTTTAACTCTTCTATGTTTATCTCTTCATTCATCCCGTTAATCCTTTTTTAGCGCCTGTTTAAGTCTGTTTAATGCATCTTTTGTTATCTCTTCGTCGTAAACAAGCGCTAGCCTCACATAACCGCACCCTGCGCCGCTTCTACCCAAAAATGATCCCGGAAGTACTTTGAGATTATAATCTTTATATACTCTTTTTGCAAATTCCAATTCATCTTCTACTTCCAACCAGATATAAAATGTAGCAAGAGGTGGATTGATGCCTAAAATTTCTTTTGCAATTTCAAAGTTCTTTTTATATTTATCTCTAAAAAAATCGGCATGATCTTTATCGCTCCAAGCCAAAGCTGAAGCATACTGAAGAGGCAAAGGAGAAGCGCATCCGACATATGTTCTATATTTCATATACTCTTTGAGTATATTTTCATCGCCAGCCAAGAAACCGCTTCTTAAGCCCGGCGCGCTTGACCGTTTGGATATAGAATTTGCCACAAGTATGTTTTTATGATCAACATTTCCTATCTCTTTTGACACATTAAGCAGCGATGGCAATGGTTTGTCTATATAAAGATCGATATAGCACTCATCATTTAAAAGCACAAAATCATATTCCAAAGCCAACTCTATCCACTCTTTCATATCATCAAAACCCATAACCGAAGATGTTGGATTGTTTGGAGAATTGAGTATTACTAAGTCTACATCTTGCAGTTTATCTTTATCGATTTTGGGCAAAAAATTATTTTCTTTGTCTAGATCTAAATGAATTACTTTTGCTCTTGAAGCAATTGCCGCTCCTTCATATATCTGATAAAAAGGATTTGGAAATGCTATTATAGGATTTGGTTTATCAAATAGCAAAAACTGCGGAAAATTAAACAAAACTTCTCTTGTACCGAATGTCGGAATGATCTGTGAGCTTTTAAGACTTAGATCAAATCTCTTTAAAAAGTATGTTTTTATAGAATCATATAAAAAATCTTCGCCACTGCTTTTTGGATATTTATTTAGAAGTGATGCTTTATCCCGTAGTTCGTTTTGTATAAAATCAGGTGTTTCAAACTGCGGCTCGCCAATTGTTAATGCCAATGGACTATAGTCAATATTTGGTTCAATCTTATCAAGCAATGTTGCTAACTTTTCAAACGGATATGGTTCAAAGTTCATATAAATTTCTCTTAATTTTTATTATATTATATCCAAAAGTACATTTTATTGTGTGACAACAAAAGCATCCGGATTTATCTTTTCTCGCAGATCATACAAGTAATTGCCGGCATTTTCTTTGGTTATATAAGGACCTACAAGAATTTTTTTCACCCCGCCATTTGTTACTATCTTGTAGTTATAATTTAAATTTTTTAATTTTCTCTCTAGAGAACTGCTCGTATTTGATACAAAACTGCCTACTTGAATAAAGTAATTGCCGTCACTTATCGGTTTTGTATATGTCGAAACTTTTTCATAAGCTTCACATTCACTGCCACCGCTATTTGCCAAAAGTTTTATAATTTCATTTTCGAGTCTAAATCCGGCCGAACTTGCATTTGCACCATTTACAAAAATTGCAACAGTATAAAGCTTTCCATCATTTGACTTAACAAATCCAACTATATTTTTGGCATTTTTAACAGTTCCTGTCTTCATCCATACCCTGTTTCTTAAAGCGCTTGGAAATCTTGTTTTTATAGTGCCGTCAACTCCTGCTATTGAGAGAGCATTTAGCCACTTGTTACCAAATCTTGCATAAGCGGTTTCCAATATCTCTTCAAATACACCGGTTGTTGCTCTGGCTGTTCTTGAAAGTCCGCTTCCATTTTCTATTTTTAGCATATCCACACTCAAAATGCCATTCTTTTGCAAGATTTGTCCAATAGCCATTCCGGATTTTTCTAAATTACTAGGACTTCCTATAACTTCTGCGCCTAATGTTAAAAATATCTGTCTGGCAAATAGATTATTGCTTTTTTTATTTGTTTCTCCAACAATTTCTAGAAGCGGTCTTGAGTAATGAGTCAATATCTTTCTTGAACCCTCCGGAATTTCACCCAATACTAATCTACCATAAAATTCAATCCCATTTTTAAGAAAATTTTCTTTAAGGGCATAATAAAAAGATTGATATGATTTAGAGACTATCTTGGTTATTTTTTTAGTCCCGCACTTTCGCGATATATTACCGCTTATAACTACTTTGGGTCTTGAGCTGTCAATAATTCTCACATGAGGCCAATCACATCTATTGCTTTCGCGGTTTATATTGTTTTCTATGTCAAAACTTTTATCATCAATTTCGCAATCTATACAGTTGCCGTTAATTGCAAGCGTCGTTGTATTTTGGTTGAACATCATAGCATCAGGCATAGCGTTATATGGACTATATGGGTTTTCATCAAAAAACGCGCTTCTTTTTTCTGACGGCTCAAAATAGTTTCTATCAATTATTATATTACCTTTTATTGATCTTAGATCCGCAAGCTTAAGCTTTGATACTATATTTTTAATATCTTCCGTATTAAGATCCGGATCTCCGCCGCCTTTGATGATAAGGTTCCCATTTAAAACACCGTTACTAATACTGCCATCAACATAAAATTCAGTTTTCCATCTAAAACTTTCTCCAAGCTCTAGCAGAGCTGCCAAAGTTGTCGGAACTTTTATAACAGAAGCCGGCACCCTCATCGTATCTTCATTTATGCCAAATATCCTCTTTCCGTATTTTCCGGTCTCTTTTATAGATATGCTTATATTGTCTTTTGGAATTCCTGAATTTTCTATTCTCTCTTCGATCTCAAAAGCCAAATTGCCATAAGAGATAGAAAAAAATATTCCAATTACTCCTAACATTCTAAGTGTCATTAATTATTCCATATCATCTTATCTGTTTAATATCAAGAAAAAGAGTTAGATAGCTATTTTAAACTCTTCCTTGTTCATACATAGCTCTAAGTTTATCTTTTTCTTTTTCTCTTTTTTGCTTTTCTGCCATCTTGGCCCTGTATTTTTTGACATCAAATCCGGTCCATATTACAAGCTGTGCGGCAACAAAAACAGAACTATAGCTTCCTATCAATACACCTATAAGCATTGGGAAACTAAATCCATGCATGATCTCGCCTCCAAAGATATAAAGCATCAGTATCACAAAAAATACTGTTAATGATGTCAGCATGGTTCTTGCAAGCGTTCTTGAGACCGCTTCGTTTATAATTTGCTTAAAATCATTCTCTTTGCTCTCTTGAACATACTCTCTTACCCTGTCAAATACGATAATTGTATCATGTATCGAGTATCCTAAAATTGTCAATATTGCCGCAATAGTTTCTAAATTTACATCTATTTCAAATAACGATATAGCTCCTATGGTTATAACTATATCATGCAAAAGCGCTATAACTCCGGCTAACGCAAACCTAAACTCATATCTAACCGTAACTGATAAAAGTATTACGCCAAGTGCAAGCAAAAAAGCAGTAAGTCCTTTTTTACGAAGCTCATCTCCAACTTTTGGTCCAACCATATCAACTTTTCTAATTTCAAATTTACCGCTTCCATCAAGCAGCTTTTTGACTATGTCGCTTGTATCGTTTTGTATATTTGAGTTTGTAGATGGGCTTTTTATAACAATTTCGCCTTCATTTCCAAACGGCGTAACAGTAGCTTTTGAAAAAAGTTCGTTTTTAGATAGTCTGCTTCTTACATCATCTATCGGTGCAGCACCTTGATATTTTACCTGCACCACAGTCCCTCCGGCAAAATCGATTCCAAAAGACAATCCTTTTGTAAATACCAATACGATAGCAGCAAAAAAAGCAATGATCGAAAGAGCAAAAAATATTTTACCTTTTTCTAAAATATTATAAACTTTATGTGATTTGAAAACTTCCATACTACTTACCCTCTAAGCCAAACCAAAAATTATAATTTTTGGTTTTTTCTATTTTTGAGAGCAAAATGTCATATATGCCATGCGTTCCAAGAATTGCTGTCAACATTGATGCGAGTATGCCGATGCTAAGAGTCAATGCAAATCCTTTTATCGCTCCCGTTCCATACGCATACAAAATAGTACATGCTAAAATTTGGGTAATATTTGAGTCCAAAATAGCTCTCATTCCGTTTGAATATCCATCATTAATAGCTTTTTTAACACTCATGCCTCCTCTGAGAGCTTCTCTTACTCTCTCATTGATGATGATATTAGAATCAACTGCTATACCTATGGTTAAAACAATACCTGCCATACCCGGCAATGTCAAAGTTGCCCCAAAAAGAGACATAAGCGCAACAATTAAAAATATATTTACAATAACTGCAATATCTGCTATAACACCTGCAGCACCATAGTAAACAGCCATAAAAATAACAACTGCCAAAAAGCCAAAGATCAAAGCCATCAAACTTGCATTTATACTATCAGCGCCCAAACTTGGTCCTATGCTTCTTTTTTCTTCGATAACAACAGGAGCCAAAAGTGCGCCTGAACGAAGAGCTATGGCTATATCATGCGCTTCTTGTTGTGTGAAGTTGCCTGATATTTGACCTTTGCCGCCGCCTATTCTCTCATTTATAACAGGAGCAGAATAGACTTTGTTGTCCAAAACTATTGCCATTCTTTTACCGACGCTTTTACCTGAAAAATCGCCGAATATCTTTGCGCCTTGACTATTTAGCTCAAAGTTTATAACAGGCTGATTGCTTTGATTGTATCCTACACTTGCATCTGTGAGCATAGACCCGTCAAGTATCGGCACATCTTTGAGCAGATACAGTTGGGAAGTTGCAACATCTTTTAGTATAACATCACCAAAAGTTGCGGCTTCCTCCGCACTCATAGTAGCTACTCTGGCTGCTCTGGCTTCATCAACTGCCATCATTTGCAAATGTGCAGATTTTGCTATCAGATCTCTTATCCTCTCTTCATCGGCTCCTGTTTTAACGCCTGCGATTTCAACAAGCACCTTGTCTTCGCCTTGTTTTGCAACTGTTGGCTCTGCAAGACCGTACATATCAAGCCTATTTCTAATGGTCTCGACAGCTTGAGATATCGCATTTTGTTTTGTTTTTGCTATCTCTTCTGCAGTTAGCGTAACGGTAAATTTAAGTCCGTTTTCTTTCAAAGATACGCCTTGAATATCTTTTGAAACCAAACCTTTTAGTTTTGCTATATCGTCATTATCAAGCAATTCAAAAGTTATCGAATTTCCCTTAATGGCAAGCTCATCATATATAATGTCGTTCTCATCCATCAAAAACTTTAAGCTTGTCGCTATTGATTTGGCGCGAGACTCTATCGCAACATCAGTTTTTACGCCCAATACCATATGCAAACCGCCTTGGAGATCAAGCCCCAAATTTATCTTTTTGCCCCAACTTGTCTGTAAAATAGTTGGCATTGAAAACAATATACCAAAAAGAAAAGCTGCGGCAAATATAAACAATCTATAGTTAAACTGCTTCATTAGCCAAATCTACTTTTTTTGCTACAAACGCTTTATCAATTTTAACTATCGTATTTTCATTTAGTTTTATTTTGATAAAATTCTCTTCAACCTTAACAACTTCGGCATACAGTCCGCCGTTTGTGATGATATTATCACCTTTGGCTAAAGCATTGATCATATCTTTGTGTTTTTGCTGTTGTTTTTGTTGCGGTCTAATGATCAAAAAATAAAAAATTGCAAATAGAGCGATCAGAGGTATAAATGACATCAATGTACTTCCTTGTTCGGCACCATTCATGGAGTTATCCTTTTGTCTAAAAAAATTTTTAAATATTTTACCACCGATGATATACTAAAGGGCTTAACTGTAGCTATTTTACTCTCTTTGTTTATATACTTTTCACACTTAAACATTGAGGCAAAATTTGCAAATACGATTTTTGGATTGCTTGGTCTATACCTCCTTGTCGGAAGCAAAAACAGAGTTTGGTTTTGGAGCGGTTTTTTTATAGCTCTGCTTTGGTTTTGGTGGATACTCCTTAGTTTTAGATTTTACAGTATGGTCTGGGCGATACCTATAGGTACATTTCTTGTTGCTTTTGTTTATGGATCTTTGTTTTGGGTTGGATCTTTCGCTTCAAACAAATTGGCTCAATTTACAAAACTGCCGCTATATCTGTTTCATGCTATTTGGCTTTTTGTTTTTAGTTACATTCATCCTTTTGGATTTGACTGGTTCAAACCGGAACTTATATTTATAGATAGTTATATAGGTATCAATAAATGGCAATTTGCTTTTGTTCTAATTGCTATTGTCTTATCTAAAATATCAAATAAACTTATATTTTTATCTCTTGTTATTTTTGCATATAGCGGATGGATAACAGATCATAAAAATGATGATATAAAAGATATAAAAATAGTTACAACAAATATCAGCGTAGATGATAAATGGCAACAAGCCCATCAAGATGCAATGTTTAAAACCTTTTTTTATGAAATAGACAAAGCCATTGCCCAAAAAAAGAAAATAGTTGTATTTCCCGAGTCGGTTTTTCCCCTGTTTTTAAATCTGGAACCCAAACTATTGTCTCAACTTCAAGAAAAAGCTAAAAAAATAGATATGGTCATAGGAGCCTTGTATTGGGATAAAACAATTCCTCGAAACTCTACATATGTATTTGCAAATGATAAAATAACGGTTATAAACAAAGTGGTGCTTGTGCCGTTTGGCGAAGCAAACCCTCTGCCCCAATGGCTTGGAAAATATATAAATAAAATATTTTTCAAAGAAGGAGTCATCGACTATGTCGCAAGTGATGATATAATTGATTATAAACTTGACGGCAAAGAGATAAGAAATGCTATCTGTTATGAAGCAACAAGCGAAAAACTCTATAAAAATGCGCCGCGATATATGATAGCCATAAGCAATAACGGATGGTTTATGCCATCCATAGAACCGACGCTCCAGCAGCTATTGCTCAAATATTACAGTAAAAAATACGGCACTACTATCTATCATAGTATCAATATGTCCCCGTCATATATCATCAAAAACGGCGAAGTTTTTTATCAAAAATAGGGTTATTCTATCCTATCAACTCACAAAACTCTTCGCTGCTCAAAATAGGTATTTCCAAACTTGCAAAATTTTTATCATTTGATATTATCAAATCACAATCATACTTCTTTGCCATCACAAACTGTAGTGTATCTTCTAAGTCCGCAAATCTTTCGTCATCCGCCATTAGTTGACATGTCTCTTCAACTTCTTTATTTGAAAACTCTATGACTTTTACTGTTTTATTGATATTTCTAATATTATGCAAGATATTTTGTTTATCTACTTTTTTGCCGACATAGTACAAAGTTGTTATGATATCGCAGCTTGTAAAGATTTGGGAATTTATGATTAGATACTCATATACTTTGTAACTATTTGCATGATGTGGTCTATCCGTATCAAAACAATCAAGTATGACATTTGCATCTAAAAATACTTTTTTATACATCCTTTTCTGCCTTGATCGACTGTACGCTTTTTCCTGCCAATGAGCCTGACGGCATAGGTATGATCGCTCTAAATGCTTTTAGTTTTTCTTCTCTTGCCAATCTTTGATATCTCTCTTCTATCATATCCCTGATGATTTCGGTTTGACTTACGCGTTCTCTTGCCGCTAACTCTTCAAGATGTCTAGCTATCTCTTCACTAAATAAAAAATTTTTTCGTATGGTCATTATAATTTCCTACATATAAATTTTACATATCATATCATACATACAATAAAATACATATAATTTTACGAATTTTATATGTCTAAATTTAAACATTTCGTCATTCTGACGCAAGCGTGGATCCATAATCATTACAATGAAGCTTTAGCTGTGGCAATCCATTGTATTAATTAATCAAACAAATTACCGCTTAAACTGCTCTCATTGATTTTTGCACTTCTTGCGATATCTTCTATATCGGCACCGCTTTTTTGAAGGCTATAAAATTGTGTCTCGCCCAAAAGTAGATAAGCCCAAGTTTTACCATCGCGCAAATCATCATCAAGTGAATTTATTCGTCTTACAAAATCAAGCGTAGCCCTTTGCTTTTGTTTGACATTAATATCTTTTAAATCTTTGTCCGATTTTGTCTCTATCAAATAGACATTTTTTCGGTCTCCGCCATAAAATCAGGATAATAACTCGCCATAAGCCCATCATCTCTAAAGTAGCTAATTGTTGCGAAGTCATGTTTAAATTCAAGTATTTAAATAAACTTTAAAACTTTGCCATCACTATCCAAAAACTCCAAAAATGCTTTTTCAAAGCCGCCTT
>DYLZ01000053.1 GCA_020721775.1 Sulfurovum sp. | reverse complement strand
TTCAGTTGCATTAGCTTCAGTTGCATTAGCTTCAGCTTTTTTTTCACCACAACCTACAAATAGAAGAGCGGCAGCGGCTACAGATAAAAGTACCAATTTTTTCATATGTGTGTCCTTTGAATTTTTTTTAAACAAACAGGATTATACTATAAATTTTTAGGATTTACAATACTTTTTTCAAAAATTAAATCATTCCATAGATTTTCATCACTCCAACTACTCAAAATATCTTTTGAAAAGCAAATTTTGCGCATATCAATATCACCCATATTTATATTATACGCATCGCTTGCAAAAGCTTGAGCGTATCCGGTATCTGTTTCGTGAACTATGATACTGTTGAGCCTTACTCCTTGCTCGCCATTGCTCATAATAGTGTTTTTAAGAACCTGTTCAATTATCACAAAAAATACTCTTGCAAACTGTTCTGCGCTAGGGCTTACTGGGAGTTCTATCCATCTGGCGCTGTGTTTTTTCATATCATCCAAATACTCTTTATCATCTTCGCTCCAAAGTGTGATAGCATGATCAAAAGCATCAATTAGCTCTTTTATATTGTGTTTAATAAGTCCAAAGTCATATACCATTTGACCGTTATCAAGATAGTCTGATTCTAGCAGAACTTCAACCTTATAAGAGTGGCCATGGATATTTTTGCTGCACTTTTGCGTTGTGCAGCCCCTAACAATATGTGCGTTCTCAAACTTAAAAAGTTTACGAATAATCATATTAATCCTTAATAAGATAAATTTAGTCTTATTTTACCTAAAATTACTTTCATACACCCTTCGTAGTATCGTATACTCTTATGTGCAATCTATCGCTATAAATAAACCCATATTTCTTGCAAAACTCAAAAACTTTTTTATCATTTTTGGCGATGCTTTCTTGACATTCACCAATAGGCATACAATAAATATCGGTATTTTTGAAACTTTTAGTGATTTCACTTATCTCTTGATATGCTGTTGTTGTTATCAATTTTTCATCAATCGTAAATTTAAAAAATGATTCACGCGATGTTTGTATGACATCATAAATCATTTTTTCATTTATTCTTTTATTTTTCTCTTCTTTGCTATTTGATAATTTGATCGACATCGCAAAAATACACTCTTTATAAACCGGATATTTATCAAAATCAACAGTTATAGAACAATTTGTCTCAAATGTAACTTTTATCTTCTTTGAAACAAGCCAAGAGACTATTTCATAAAAAACTTTATCTGTAAAATATATAAGCGGCTCACCCCCTGTTATAACAACATGAGGATTGTACCCTATGGAGTTAAACTGAGTTTTTAAATGATTTGTAAAACTTGCGGCATCGTTTATGCTCCGCCACTCTTTAGCAAAACATCTATCTGCCGCAAAATATGTATCACATCCGACTTTTTCTATACCATCACAGCTATACTTTGTTCCAAATCCACTGCATGTCAGATTACATCCGCCAATACGCAAAAAATATGATGGCACTCCGGCATATCTTCCTTCGCCTTGCAATGAAAAAAACTCTTCAACTAAATAGAACATTATCCGCCCGTATGATAGAATGCGCGAGTAGATAAATTTTCATCATTTTCGCTCCATCTATTTTCTTTTGGTTTATTTTTCAAAACTTCACCCAAGATCTCACCGACTTTTTTTATATCTTTTGCCTTTATAGCCTTGCTTATGCTCATAGCTTCATCAAAATATAAACACGGTATAAGATCTCCTTCTGCAGTGAGCCTGATGCGGTTGCAATTTTCACAAAAATCGTGCTTATGCGGATCTATCATGCCAAACTCATAACCTGTTGAAAGTATCTTGTAATTAAATGATGGACTAGACCCCTCTCTTCCTAAAGCTTTTATATCATATTTTTTCAATATATGACCGATTATCTCTCTGCCGTGCATACCTCTAAGAGACTCATTTGCATGACGATTCTCCATATATTCTATAAAACGGACTTTTACATTTTTGCTCATAGCATACTCTAATATATCTACTATTTCATCTTCATTGATATTTTTAAGGGGAACCATATTGAGTTTTACATTTAGCCCAACTTTTATGGCTTTTTCAATTCCGTATATTACTTTATCCAAAACATCTCTGTTCGCTATTTTTGCGGCAACTTCAGCCTTAAGAGAATCAAGTGATATATTTATTCGTTTTAGTCCTGCATCTTTAAGTGATTGCGCCATATCGCCAAGAAGATAACCATTTGTAGTAAGAGCTAGATCAATATCCTGTTTATAATCGCTTATCATTTTTACAAATGTTGTTATATCTTCTCTAAGCAACGGTTCGCCGCCTGTCAATCTTATCTTGGTAACGCCTTCATCAATGGCAATCTTTACAAACATAAAAAGTTCTTTAAAACTAAGAAGGTTTTCTTTTGGAACCCAAGAAAAAGGTTTTTCCGGCATACAATATTGACATCTAAAATTGCATCTCTCTGTTAGAGAAATTCTTAGATAATCAATTTTTCTACCATGTCCATCTATTAACATATTACTCTTTTATATATTTTTATAATTGAATCCTCTGAATAAATCCTGATAGACAATTTTGCCCGACGGGTCGAATGAAGAAAGCTAGCGGGGGTTCCCGTCGTAGCAAACTCTTGGCTTGAATGGTTTGTTCATAGGGTTCAATTATCGCTAGAGTATCTAAAAAATGATAAAAATAAAATGATTAAAATCAAGAAGTTATTCAAGAGGCGGGATGCCCCTTGAGATTTTTTACTTTAGTGCAAATCTTTCCACTGAGATTTTTTCCAAAGATAAGCCAAAATTGTAAATACTACAAAGAACAGTATTACCCATGGTCCAAGAGCATGTCTTGCATCTTTACTAGGATCTCCCGTCTCTTCTAGGTATGTGTAAACTTTTTCAAACCCTTCTTTGGTCAATCCAACTCTTGGCATTGAAGTGCCGGGAAGCTGTGATTGTGGATTTTCTATGAAAGTTTTTATGAAGTGTTCGCTTCTTGCTCTAGAGATAATGGAAAGATCCGGAGGCAATTTACCCATATATGCTTTTATAGCGTCTTGTTCAGCAAGTACTTTAATCTTGTACTCAAGCGCTTCTTTTTCTGTTTTAAATTTAGGCATTTCACCAAGCTGCGTTATATTTCCATATCTATCAGCATGACATCTGGCACAAGCTTCTAAAAATGCTTGTTTTGGCTCCAATTTGCCTACTTTTTTTGTTTTGATAAATTCAACAACATCAGCTATTTGCTGTGGTGTTGTAACCATTGTTTTAACAGTACCCATCGGATGCATCATAGTATTTTCATATTTATGATCTACATTTGAAGCAATTGCCGGATCTTTTAAAAGTGCGATAAGATATTTTTTATCATACAAACTGCCTGCATGATCTAAACTCGGTGGAATAACTCCACCCATATTTACACCGCTTCCGTTATGACATCCCATACAAGATGCGAACAATGCTTCACCTGATGCTGCATTGCCTTTTATTTTAGAGATCGCGTTAACATCAGCCCAAAACGCTTTTTTCTCTGCCAATTTTTTAGTTGCTTTGTCAATTACGGCAGCTTTTTTTGCAGGATTTTCGATATTTTTAGCTGCTTCGATTGCCATTGCTGATTCTTCTACATCAGCTTTGCCGTCATATGCGAAATTATTTCCTTCAACATGTTTATGCATTTGTGAGTGAGCGAAAGGCTCAACTCCCCAGTAAGTTACAAGAGTAAAGAATGCAACTACTGCTAATATTTTAAATTCTTTCATACTCTCCCCCTTACGCTTTTTTCTCAAATTTAGTGATGAACGGAAGCACTGCAAACAATACGATAAATGTCAATGCTGCAACCAAACCGATTATATTCCATGCGCCTTCCGGAGGCAATTTACCCATAATAGTAAGAACTATCATATCAACCAGCATTATCCAAAACCAGAATTTAAACAACCCTCTTCTGTTTGCAGGAGCAACTACCGGACTCTTATCAAGGAATGGGAGCAAAAAGAATGCAACTTGAGCAAAACCAAATGCAATAAGACCGATATCTTTACTAAATGGTCTTAATATTTCATATGACCACAAAAAATACCACTCAGGATAAATATGTACAGGCGTTTTAAGCCCATCTGCCGGATCAAAGTTAACCGGATCCATCGCAAATTCAAAGTGATAAAATACTAGGTAAAAGAATAATACAAAGTAAATACCCATTACAAATATATCTTTACTCAAGAAAACGGGATTAAAAGGAATTACTTTTGACTCTTTTTTATTGCCTTCTTTATAAAGTTTGGCAGATTCTTCAAAATCAATCTCTTCGCCGTCTTGATTGTTTACATGAGGAATTCTCAAAGTTGCAAAGTGAAAAACTATAAGCGCAAGGATAACAAGAGGCAGCAATAATACATGCAGCATAAAGAATCTTGTCAAGAATGCATCTCCAGGAACATAGTCGCCTCTGATCCATTCCACTATTGCTTGAATATCAAGGGATCCGAGGCTAAATAGATTTGTTATAACCATACCTGCCCAATAACTCATTTGTCCCCATGGAAGCATATAACCAGAGAATGCTTCAGCAGAAAATACTACAAACAAAAGCATACCTGAAAGCCAGATCATCTCTCTGCCTTTTTTATATGAACCGTAATAAATCCCCGTAAACATATGAATGTATATTATAAGAAAAACAACGGAAGCTGCAACGCCGTGTATATGCCTCCACAACCAACCGTAACCTACTTCAGTCATGATAGTATAGTTAACGCTGTCAAATGCCAATTTTGTATCAGGTTTGTAATACATCAATAAAAATATTCCGCTAACAAGTAATAAACCGAATGTTGCCGCCAATATCATACCCATTGCCCAAAGGAAATTGATATTTTTTGGTATCCAATACTCAGTAGAGAGTACTTTTTTGACAGTATCTACTGCCAATCTATCATTTAGCCATTGATGGCTAAATGGTTTTGCTTTTTTATCAAAGTGTGCCATTCCTATCCCCTTTAAGCCGTAAGTCCGGCATCTTTCATTTTTTTATACTCAGGACCCTCTTCACCAAGGACAATACTGTTACCGTTGATCTTAAATGGCGGTATTACAAGAGGGCTTGGCGGCGGTCCAAAAGTATTAATGCCTGCTGCATCAAACTCTCCGCCGTGGCATGCGCATTTAAACATATAATCGCTAGGTAAATAAGCCGGTACACAGCCGAGGTGTGTACATAAGCCTATTGCCACAAGATATCTATTTCCGCCTACCTCAATATCTCTATCGCTTTTTGGCATTGATGAACTTTTTTTTAAAATAAAGATCGGCTTACCTCTCCATTTTTCAACTGCAAGTTCATTTTCTTTTGCTGCGCTAAGATCAATTGTTGTAAATCCTGCCGCCGAAACGCTTGGCAATGGATCCCAAGTTCTTTTAGCGGCATACAAAGCAGCGATACCGCCCAATGCGGCAAAACCGCCAAGAGCCATACCCATGAAGTCTCTTCTGCTACTCATTAGTATTCCTTTATAAAAAATTTAACTATTTATTATAAACAAAATGTAATTAAAAAGTTATAAAACTAATAATATTTTTTAGAAAATTTATCATATCTTACTTTTATACTCAAAAAATATATACTTATATATTTTTTGATAATAAATCAGCTAATTTTGATAAATCATATTCATATAAAACAGATATATTTAGATTTTCCAAGAGATCTGATATAGATGGATTTGGCTTGCCCGTTGTGATAAAAACTACATTTGAGCCTGCCGTTTTAGCTTCAACGGCACACTGTAATGATGTTGTGACAATTTCACTTGAAGTTGTTATTAGCTCTTGATAATCCTCTGATTCATATAGATTAACAAAAAAATCTTTTAACTCTTTTTCGTAATCTACAAAAAAATAATGCCCCAAAAGCAAATCTGCTTTTAGATCTTTAAAAAACTCTTTTTGGGCTAAAATTGATTTTGTATAGTCGCTATCTCCGCCAAAAAAAAGAACTCTTTTTATCTTTTTATACTCTTTTTTATAAATATCATCTATAAGTAGATTTTCTTTTTTGCTTATATCGATAATTGTTTCATTATATAACGGTTTTGTTTTCCCAAATGAAATAATAGAAACTTTAAAATTATCACAATATTTTTTAAAGCTCAAGGGCAGATCTTCAGTTGAATCAATAATTATACTCTCCCCTAGCTCCAAAACAAGATCTATATCATAGATCGTCTCGATAGTCGTTACATCGTCAAATCCAAGCTCTCTTGCAACAAGCCCTGCTCTAAAGTCATTTACTAAAATTTTTGTTTGATTTGCATTATTTGTCTCTTTTTTAGCGTAAGCAACGCCTCGCCTTAGAGCGTCTAGATTTCCTTTGTGTCCTGTATGGGCATAATAATAATTCATTTAGTCTCTTTTACTTCATTTTGTTAAATAGGTAAGATTTTATAATAATTCTGATTAAATAATACCATTTGCCTTCAAACCAAGTATGAAATATAAATTGATAATAACATGTTAGAACATGATAATACGCAAAATTGGGGTATAGGGGTCAGGTGATAGTGAGGAGTATAGGAGTATAGGGGTCAGGTGATAGTGATAGCTTAAGTTTATTACAGTATTATTGTAAAAATTATAAAAGGGTTGTCACATGCCTAGAAAACCTCGCATCGAAATTCCTGGATTTTACCACATCATAAACAGAGGCGTAGAGCAAAGAGTAATTTTTAAAGACAAAGAAGATTATGACTTTTTTATAGAACAACTCTCAAATTTATCAAAAAACTTTAATATAACTATTCATAACTATTGCCTCATGAATAATCATTACCATTTACTTATAGAGACAAGGGATGAGAACCTTTCAAAGTTTATGAGACAATTAAACGGCATTTATGCTATATATTTTAATAAAAAAAAATAAAAGAAACGGACATCTATGGCAAGGAAGATTTAAATCATGGTATGTAACTGATGAAGCTTATCTCTATACGCTTATACTCTACATAGAACAAAATCCTCTTAAAGCAAAGATTGTAAAA